>DASZWV010000539.1:0-8416 GCA_035546115.1 Phycisphaerales bacterium | reverse complement strand
GGACTGGATCGAGCGGACGAGCGCGATCGTGGAGCACGAGGACGGGCGGCTGGAGCTGGTGGATGCCGCGGCGGTGCTGGGCGCGGCGGGGATCGAGATTGCGCCGGCGACGGAGGCGGAGGAGGTGCCGCTGGACCTTGGGGAGGCCGGGGATGCGGGCGCGGTGGCGGCCGGGGGGATGATGGGAGCGGTTGCGTGAGCGAGGAGCGGCCCCTGCGGATTGCCTTGTGCACGGCCTCGGTGGGGCACGGGCACACGCGTGCGGCGCACGCGATCGCGGATGCGCTGCGGCAGTCGCGCGTGGATGCGACGGTGGAGATCGTGGATGCGCTGGCGAGCGCGCCGGCGTGGTTCGTGATGGCGTATCGGGATGCGTATCTGGCGGGATGCGCGCGGGTTCCGGCGGCGGCGGGGTGGCTGTACGCGGCGACGGATCGTGCGCCGAGGGGCGGGCGCGGGGCGTGGGTGGAGGGGTTTGCGCTGCGGGACTTCGTGCGCGGGCCGGAGGTGTCGCGGGCGGATGCGGTGGTGTGCACGCACTTTCTGTGCGGGCGGGTGCTGTCGGCGGCGCGCGGGCGCGGGGAGCTGGAGGCGCCGCTGACGATCTGCGTGACGGACCAGCATCCGCACGGGGTGTGGCTTGCGCCACGGGCGGACCGGGTGCTGGTGGCGTCGGAGCGGGCGCGGGAGACGGCGGTGCGGGCGGGGATGCCGGAGGAGCGGATCGGGGTGACGGGGATCCCGATCGATGTGCGGTTCTCGACGCCGATGGGCCGCGCCGAGGCGCGCCGGGCCATGGGGCTGCCGGCGGATCGGCCGATCGTGCTGGTGAGCGGCGGGGGACTGGGGCTGGGCGGGATGGAGGGGACGGTGCGCGGGCTGGCGGCGTGCGGGCGGGAGATCCACGTGGTGGCGATCTGCGGGCACAATCAGGGGGTGCGGAACGCGCTGATGCCGCTGGCGTGTGCGCCGGGAGCGGGGCGGGCGTCGTGCGATGTGTTCGGGTTCACCGATCACATGCCGACGATGATGCGTGCGGCGGATGTGATGATCGGCAAGCCGGGCGGGCTCTCGACGGCGGAGGCGCTGGCGTCGGGGCTGCCGATGGTGCTGATCCGGCCGATCCCGGGGCAGGAGGAGCGGAACGCGGCGCTGCTGGTGGGGCACGGGGCGGCGGTGCTGGAGCGCGATCCGCGGCGCGCGGCGGGCGTGGCGGTGGAGGTGCTCATGTCGGAGGGGAGGCTGCGCGAGATGGGGGCGGCGTGCCGGGCGGTGGGGCGGGCGGATTCGGCGATGCGGGCTGCGGGGGAGGTGCTGGGGACGATCGGCGCTTCGGCGGTGCGGGTGCGCGATGTCGAGGGGGCGGGCGCGGCGGGCGGGCTTGCGATGGCGTGAGCGGATGTTCGCGCGCGGGCGGGATGGGCGCGGTGGTATGCTGTGGGCGGAGGTGCACGATGATGAATCGCCTGCTCGGGTTCCTGGTGGCGGCTGGGTGTGTGGCGTGCGTAGCGGGGACGGGGCCGGGCGGAGCGCGATCGGGCCCGGGGGAGGCGAGCATCGATCTGACGACGAGCGAGGGGCTTGCGCAGGTGGGTGGGACGTGGCGGTATCTCGAGGCGGGGATCACGGAGGTGGAGGGGAGGACGAAGGATGGGCGGTCGGTGAAGACGCACGAGATCTTTCCGCACGCGGGGGGCGTGGACTTTGACGACTCGAAGTGGGAGGCGCTGTCGCCGCGGGATATTCATCACGCGATCGGGGGCGGGAAGCTCTCGTTCGCGTGGTTCCGGATCAATATCAGAGTGCCGGAGAGGGTGGGGGAGGTTTCCACGGCGGATGCGGCGGTGGTGCTGGAGGTGACGATCGACGACTACGCGGAGGTGTGGGTGGAGGGAAAGCTGCCGCGGAAGCTGGGGCAGAGCGGGGGGAGCATGGTGAAGGGGTTCAACTGCCCGAACCGCGTGCTGCTTGCGGAGCATGCGCGGCCGGGGGAGGTGTTTCACGTGGCGGTGTTCGGGGCCAATGGCCCGCTGTCGGACCCGCCGGGGAACTGGGTGTGGCTGCGGAGTGCTTCGCTGAGGATCTGTAGGGATGTGGGTGGGGGGTGCAAGCCGGATTGATCGCGGTGACCAGAGGCTTGCTCGCGGAGCCTCGCGGCGTCTCTGGCAACGTTTCGTTCGCACTTCGTGCGAACGGCCGCGGAAAAGCGGCGCGCTGAGTCATTCGGGGCTCGTGATTCGTTTGACTTGCAGAATCACTGTCGGGGCGATGGGGACGTTCTGCATGCCTTCGCCGTCGACGATGATGTCGGGGCGGTTGCCGGTGACGGCGTCCTTGATCTGGTCGACGATGGTCATGCCCTTGATGACGCGGCCGAAGACGGCGTAGCCGGCGTTGCCGGTTTTTTCGCGGGCGGTGTCGAGGCGGGGGTTGTCGGCGACGTTGATGTAGAACTCGCGGGTGGCGGTGTCGGGGTCGGCGTCGCGGGCCATGGCGATGGTGCCGCGGGTGTTCTTGAGGCCGTTGAGCCACTCGTTGTGGATGGGCGTGTCGGGGCGGCCGGCGGCGGCGGCGAGCTTGGCGCGCTCCTGGAGATCGGGCGTGAAGCCGCCGCCCTGGATGACGAACTTCGGGATGACGCGGTGGAAGATGGTGCCGTCGTAGTCGCCGCGGCTCGCGTGGAGGAGGAAGTTGTCGACGGTGATGGGCGCGTGGGCGTGGTCGAGGGCGAGGAGGATCTCGCCGCGGGTGGTGAGCATGGAGACGAGGATGGTGTCGGGGTCGGAGGCGAGGGTGCCGGCGGGGCGGGATGATGTGGCGGCGGGGTGGGATGTGCAGGCGGAGAGGAGGAGGGAGAGGGCGAGGAGAAGGCCGGCGCGGAGGTTCATGTGGGGGCTCGGAGTTCAGAGTTCAAATCTCGAACCAAGGCATGGCCACAGAGGACGCAGAGGCAACACAGAGGACACGGAGGGGAGCAGGGAAATGAGCAGTCGGACCGGTTTCGCTCGCGGGCCGCGACCGTCACTCGATGGGCGGGAAGCCGAGCATGGCGCGGATGAGGTTGATCTGGCCGAAGTGATAGCAGTCGTGCGGGAGGATGTATCGGAGGCGTTCGATGTTTGCTGCACCGTCTGCGAGGGCGGCGGCGATTCGCTGCTGCGAATCGGCGAATCGCTGCCGCGTGGCGGCCCAGGCATCCTCGGACGTGTCGGTGATCACGGGGAAGTTCAGCCGGGCGAGCTGGTCCTGGGTTGGCTTGGGTGCACCGGCGAGGCGGGCGAGGGCATCCTCGCGCCAGAAGACCATGTGCAGGACGATCTGCCAGATCGAGTGGCGCGTGCCCGCATCGGGCGATTGGGACGGGGGCGACCAGGCGGCCTGCGCGGCGGTCAGCCCCTCGAGCGACTTTGCCCACGACGCCGTCCAGAGACCTTCGGACCAGGCATCGTTCCACCAGCTGTGCAGCAGTTCGCGATCGGTTGTGCCGGACATGCGGGGATGATACGTGCGGCGCGGTACACTCCCGGCATGCAATCCAGGGCCACCACCGTTGAGGCGTATCTGGCGCAGCTTCCCGAGGATCGGCGCGCGGCGATCTCTGCGGTTCGCGAGGTGATCCTGGCGAACCTGGACAAGGACTATCGGGAGGGGATGCAGTATGGGATGATCGGGTACTTCGTGCCGCACGAGGTGTTCGGGCCGGGGTATCACTGCGATCCGCGGCAGCCGCTGCCGTTTGCATCGCTGGCGTCGCAGAAGTCGCACATGGCGTTGTACCTGATGTGCGCGTATGGGCATGCGCCGACGCGGGAGTGGTTCGAGAAGGCGTGGAAGGCGACGGGCAGGAAGCTGGACATGGGGAAGGCGTGCGTGCGGTTCAAGCGGATCGAGGATGTGCCGCTGGAGGTGGTGGGGGAGGTGATCCGGCGGGTGCCGGCGAAGAAGTGGGTGGAGGTGTATGTTGAGTTGCTGGCGGCGCAGGGGAAGGGCGTGGATGGGAAGCCCTCGAAGGTCGGGAAAGGCGGGGAGAGTACGAGTAGGAGTAGGAATAAGACCAAGAAGAAGAATGGGGGCACGAGAACGAGCAAGAAGGGTGTGGCGAAGGGAAGGAAGAAATGAAGATGCGCGGGATGACGGCTGCCTTGGTGGTGGGGGCGGTGTGCGTGTTGGGGGCGATGCTGGGCGGGTGCTCGGGGTCGGCGCGGGCGAGCGCGGACTATGTGATGGTGTACTTGAAGACCGGGCCGGCGCATCCTCCGACGGAGGAGCAGCGGGAGATCTTCAAGGGGCACATGGCGAACATGCATTGTCTGGCGGATGAGGGGAAGCTCTTGATCGCGGGGCCGTTCGACCGGCCGCGGGACAGGACGTGGCGGGGGATCTTCGTGCTGGACACGCCGAGCGTGGAGACGGCGCGGGAGTGGACGGGGACGGACCCGGGGGTGAAGAGCGGGGTGTTCGTGACGGAGATGCGAGCGCTGCGGGCGTCGCCGGCGCTGCGTCGGGCGGTGGAGCTCGAGAAGCAGATGCCGAAGGGGGAGGCGAAGCCGGGTGAGCCGCCGCCGAACATTCGCGCGTACGTGATGGTGACGGCGGATGATGCGGATGCGGCGCGGGTGGTGATCGGGGCGTCGCGGCTGGCGGACACGGTGGTGTGGTGCGGGCGGTTCGGCGATGGGGCGGGCGGGGTGTTTGTTCTGGATGCGGCGAAGGTTGGGGATGTTGAAGGGGAGTTGCTTGGGTTTGGGTTGGATGGGTGGTGGTCGACGAAGGCACTGATGGGGTTGCCGGAGGAGGCGAGGGTGCTGGTGGATGCTGCGCCGAAGTGATCAGGAGGGGCCGAAGCGAGATTGAAAAGCGGTGCGATGGTCCGCGAGTCCGCGTCGGCTTGTCCGGGCGTCTTGTGCGAAACCTCGCACCATCATGGAGCAGTTTGTCCGAGAGCGTGCGCGGCTTGCGCGCGTGCCTATGGTGGTCGAACAGCACACAAGGAGATTGCACATGCCGTTTCGCACCGCACAGGCCGAGTGGTCGGGGAATCTGACGGAGGGGAAGGGGCACATCAAGGTTCAGTCGGGGACGCTGGATGCGCCGTATGACTTCCGGGCACGGACGGCGGATGGGAAGGGGACGAACCCGGAGGAGCTGATCGGTGCGGCGCACGCGGGGTGCTTCACGATGCAGCTCTCGGCGCTCCTGGGGCAGGCGGGGTTCACGGCCGAGAGGCTCAAGACCGTGGCGAAGGTCCACCTGGAGAAGCAGGGCGCCGGGTTCGCGATTCCGCTGATCGAGCTGGAGCTGGAGGGGAAGGTGCCGGGGATGTCGAGCGCGGACTTTCAGAAGCACGCGGAGACGGCGAAGGCGACGTGCCCGGTGTCCAAGGCGCTGGGCGGTGTCGGGACGATCATGCTGAGCGTGAAGGCGGTGTGAGCGGCCGGCGCGGGCGGGCCGCGGCACGGGCGCGGTGGAAGGCGCCGTAGGCGGCCTCGACGCGGTCGCGCTCGCTGGGGGTGGAGGCGAGGGCGATGGCGCGCGCGTGGGCCTGCTCGGCGTCGGCGGAGAGCACGGCGAGGGCGTCGGGGTCGCCGAGACGGAGGGCGATGCGCTCGGCGGCGTGCAGGAGCTCGAGGAGGACCAGGAGCGACTCGCGGGCGGCGTGGCGGAGGGGGCCGAGGCCGAGATCGATGAACGAGGAGAGGGGTCGGACGCTGGCGCGGACGCGGGCGACGCCCTTGTCGTCCTTGAGGAACGGAGAGGGAAAGTCGCGGGCGGCGAGGTGGGCCAGGCCGTCGCCGATGCGCTGGGTGCACTGGATGGCGGTGAAGGGGTCGTTGACGCCCGGGGAGAGGGCACGGAGGGCGATCTCGAGGAGCTGGTCGAGGGGGAAGCCGGCGTCCTGGGAGAGGGAGCGCTGCGGGGCGATGGTGTAGGCGTCGCGGAGCTCGGCCTTGATCTCGTCGGAGAGGGGGGCGGCGGATCGCGCGGTCATGATGGCCTCGTCGGGGAGGACGAGCTGGCCGGGGTAGCGCTCGATGCGGATGAGCAGGTCTCGGCGGGCCGCGACGGCGACGACGAGGGAGAGCTCGATGCGCTCGATGTATCCGGCGTGCCCGGCGTCGCTGGCGGCGAGGGGGGCGCCGTCGAACTCGAACTCGGGTGCGACGGAGGCGTCGGGGGCGTCGCGGGGCGCATCGGGGTCGGGCATCGGGTAGAGGCGGTTGATGGCGTCGTGGAGGTCGAGCGCGACGGCGTTGATGACGTTGGGGGCCTGGATCATGGCCGCGGTGTGGTGGATGAAGTAGATGAGCACGCCGATGCCTCCGAGGGCGAGTGCGACGGCGGTGAGCATGCTGACCTGGGGGACGAACGTGCGGGAGTCGGCGACGGAGCCGTGGACGTTCCGGAGGATCATGAGGGCGTAGAGGAACGCGGCGATGAAGGTGCCGAGGACGATCTGGTTGGCGGTGTCGCGGACGAAGGTTCGGAGGAGGCGGGGGCCGAACTGGCTGGAGGCGAGCTGGAGGGCGACGATGACGATGGAGAAGACGAGGCCGACGGTGGAGATCATGGAGCCGGCGATGACGGCGAGGACGGAGCGAGCGCCCTCGGGGGTTCCGGTGTAGAACCAGCCGGCGGGGGCGGCGGAGGTGTGCTCGTCGACCCAGAGAGTGGCGTAGGAGAGAAGGAGCGCGCCGAGCGCCATGAGGGAGGGGAGGAACCAGTAGGAGGAGCGGAGGGCGTCGTAGGCGCTGAGGATGCGGGCTTTGAAGGGCACGGGGGAGGGTAGTGGGCGGTGGAGAGGTGAGTGCTGAGGACTGAGGACTGAGTGCGCGGTGCTCAGTGCTCGGTGCGCGGGGGGAACTATGCTCCGGGGCGCTGTGGCTGCCGTGCGCCTGGTTGGCCGCGGAGGGAACTGGCGCGGAGCGGGCTGGCGAGCACTTGAGCATTCATGCACCCATCGTGGAGGCGACGCCGAGCCGGACGCCGCATCCGGTTGTGTACACGATCCTCATCGCGCCGTTCGGTGCGGTGAGCGGGTATGTCATGGTGGCGATGGCGTACCTGGCGACGCGGCCGGGCAACGGGCTGAGCGTGGAGCAGACGGCGGGGCTGGCGGCGGTGAGCCTTCTGCCGCAGACGTGGAAGTTCTTCTGGGCGCCGGTGGCGGACCTGACGCTGACGCGGAAGTGGTGGTACGTGATCTCGGCGGTGATGTGCGCGGCGGGGATCGTGGCGATGAGCGCGATCCCGCTGGAGAAGGGGAGGCTTCCCGCGCTGGATGTGGCGATCTTTCTGGCGAGCCTGGCGAGCACGTTTCTCGGGATGGCGGTGGAGGGGCTGGTGGCGCACGCGACGCCGCCGGAGCAGAGGGGGCGCGTGGGCGGGTGGATGAAGGCGGGGAACCTCGGCGGGAGCGGGCTGGGCGGGGGCGCGGGGGCGGTGTGTCCGGGGTGTGGGAAGGGGGCGGCGGGGGCTATCTCGGGGGATCGAACGTCGCGCGGATGAGGCGTTCGGCGGTGCGGGCGTCGGGGATGCCGATCATGGTGATGAGGCCGGCGAGATCGGTGCGGGAGCGGGGGTGTCGGGGTTTGACGGGGTGGACGGCGGCGGCGGTCGTCTTGTGCGGCGGTGGTCGTGGACGATCAGGGCAACCGTCTTGACGAGAAGCACCACGAGGAGGAGCGGCAACAGGAGCGCGATGTATGGCAGGGCGACGTGGGCGGGCCCCCACTCGCCCATGACCTGCAACTGCGTCGCCATCGCCGCGAAGAGGATGAGGGAGACAAAGAACCCGATCGTTCGCCACCGGAGCAGCTCGATGAGGAGAGAGCCCGGGATGTAGCAGAGCAGCGCGATGAGCACGCCGCGGAAGTAGATCGCGAGGCACTCCGCGTACATGCCCCAGAACCCGGTTGAGTGAAAGCCGCCGTAGGCGAGCGTGATCATGGCCCAGGATTATTTGCGGGTGCTCGAATCGGGCGGATGTGGGAGGCTCCGCCGATGGGGATGCGATCGGGAAGGGGCGGCGGCGACGAAGTACAACGCGCTTGCGTCGCTTTCAACATCCCGATCGTGTGCATGACGCGGGTGCTCGCACGGGCGTTTTCCATTTGGCAGGCGAACATGGTCGTAGATCCTCTGCCGTAGCGTTTAGACCACGCGATCTTCTTTGCCGATGCCAAGCGCCGGGCGGATGTCTACCTGGACGAGTTGGCTTTCCTGCTTGCGTTTGGCCTCGTCGGCGTCTACGTAGTCGGAGTGGCAGGAGAGCTTGGCTGTGTCGCCCTTACGCTCGCCGGAATCACCGGGCGGGAGCCCGGTGCCACTCATGGCCTTGCGGGTCTTGCTGGCGAGCTTGTGGATCTCTTCGGGGGAGAGGACGCCGCGTTTGTTGAGGATTTCCTGTTGTTCGGGG
>DASZWV010000538.1:0-14582 GCA_035546115.1 Phycisphaerales bacterium | reverse complement strand
GGCCCGGAGAGGGCCGAATTCGCCGGGTTGTTCGGTTTGGGGCGGCGGGATGAAAGCAGGTTGGCTTTGCGGACCGGCAGGTGTGTGATAGTCTGGAGCAGTCCTCGCCGAATCGCCATCGGGCTCCGCTGCATGGTGTGGGGGGTGGGGGGCGGGGGTTGGGGTCTTGAGAGTTGGGCGTTGCTCGGCGATGCGATCAAAGGAGTTCCGGATGTTTGTGCGCTCGAATCGTACTGGCCAGTTTTCCGCAGCCGTGACCGCTCTTGTGCTGGGTGTGGGGAGTGCGGGTGTCGGCGTGATTGCGCCGCGCATCGCGCGGGCGCAGTGTCCGGATCCGAGCTTCGCGGATCTGGCGTCGTACAGCGTGCCGGCGGCTTGCAAGTCGGTGGCGATCGGCGACATGAATGGTGATGGGCACTTGGACCTGGTGGTGTGCTATGGGTCGACGTCGGCGAGCAATGTGGGGGTGATGCTCAACGCGGGGTCGGGGACGTTTGGGGCGCCGGTGGTGACGCCGGTGGCTGGGACGCCGGGGACGGTGGCGGTGGGGGACTTGAATGGGGATGGGCATCTGGATGTGGTGCTGACGTATACGGGGTCGGGGCTGGCGTCGACGGTGGCGGTGCTGCTGGGCAATGGGGATGGGACGCTGCAGGCGGCGGTGAACTACACGGTGGTGGGCTCGACGCGGCAGGTGGTGGTGGGGGACCTCAACGGGGATGGCTGGCCGGATGTGGCGGTGGCGACGGGGACGACCAGCGGGGTGTCGGTGCTGCTGAACAACGGGCCCGGCGGGGGCGGGACGTTGCGGAGTGCAGTGCAGTATGGCGGGAGCGTGAACGCGCTGTACGTGGCGGTGGGGGACTTTGACCATGATGGGCACGCGGACCTGGCGATGATGGTGAGCGGGGGGACGGTGGGGGTGATGCACGGGGTTGGGGATGGGACGTTCGCGGCGCCGGTGAGCTATGGGGTGGGGCAGGGGATCTCGGTGGCGGCGGGGGATCTCAACGGCGATGGGTACGACGACCTGGTCTGCGGCACGAGCGGGAGCGGCTCGCAGGTGACGGTGCTGCTCAACGACGGCGCGGGCGGGTTCGCGGGGTCGGCGACCTACGCGGGGGCGACCTCGCCGCAGGCCGTCGCGATCGCGGACTTCAACGGCGATGGGCACCGGGACATCGTGGCGACGTCGATCGTGTCGGGGGTGTCGAACTCGTACGTGTATCGCAACAACGGGGATGGGACCTTCCAGGCGGGCGCCGCGTTCGCGACGCTGCTGAACAACTACCGCGTCGCGGCCGCGGACCTGAGCGGGGACGGCATGGCCGACTTCGTGGTCACGAGCTCGAACCAGTCGGCGGTGGTGGTGATGATCAACAACACCGGGCCGTGCGCTCCGGCGGGGGTGTGCTGCCGCGGGGCGACGTGCAGCACGACGGTGGCCGATGCGGGCCAGTGCGCGGGCTCGGTGCCGGCGGGATCGACGACGCACGGCGTGTGGATGGGCGCGGCGACGGCGTGCAACGCCGCGGGCAACTCGGCCTCGCCGTGCTGCTACGCGGACTATGACAAGATGAACGGCGTGCAGGTCGCGGACATCTTCGCGATGCTCAACGACTGGTTCGCCGGGTATCCGTTCGTGATCCTCGGCGGCGACGGCGTGCACGGGACGCTGGCGGTTCAGAACATCTTCGACTTCCTGAACGCGTGGTTCGGCGGCTGCTGATGGAATGGCGCCAACGGCGGTGAGCAGCGCACCACCGGGGCGCGGGCGGAGAAACCGCTCGCGCCGCGGGTCGGCGGCAGGTCATCGCTCGGCGTTCAGGTCCCCGGCAGGGCCTTGTCGATGAGTTCGGCGAGGCCTTTTTCGTGGTCCTTGTGGAATCCGACGCCGGTGTAGATGACCTTGCCGTCGGGCCCGATGAGGACGAACGTGGGGATGCTCCCGATGCCGAACTCCTTGGCCAGGGCGTCGCCCTCGACGAGCAGGCCGTAGGTGTACTTCTTGGAGTGCATGTACTCGGCGGCCTTGTCGCCCTTGCCGGGCTCGAAGGTGTCGACGCCGAAGATCGCGACGGGCTTGCCCTTGTACTTCTCGTGGAGGCTCTGCACGCCGGGCATGGCCATCTTGCACGGGCCGCACCAGGTCGCCCAGAAATCCAGCAGGACGATGCGGCCCTTCAGGCTCGCGAGGGTGACCTTGGTTCCGTCGGGAGTTTGGAGCGAGAAGTCCGGGGCCTGGTCGCCCTTGGCGAACCGCAGGCGAGGCGGCTTGTCGCTCGGGATCCCGAGATCGGGCTCGTACGCCTCGATCGTCTTGTATCCGCCCGGCGGGGAGAGAACGAAGGCGTCGTACGTGGGGTTGGCGTTCACGCGGACGTTGGAGTACACACCCGTGAAGGTGCGGCCCGCTGGGCGCTCCTTCCAAGGGCCGGTGTACGACACGTGCGACTCGATCTTGCGCGGGATGAGGTCGGGCATGCCGACGTGGCGGACCTGCTCGAGGACCATCTTGAGGGGCTCGTTCGACTTGCCCTTCTCGTCGTCGGAGCGTTCGACCTGATCGTCGGGGATGACCTGCTCGACCGAGTACTTGACCACGCGGCAGTTCACGCCGTCCATCTCCTCATCGGGGAGGAACTTGGCGGCGGAGACCTTCGCGTCCTTGTTGTTGAGCACATCGCCGTAGACCCAGGTGGGAACGACCATGGAGACCTGCTGCACGGGATAGGCCTTGCCGTCGGGGGTCTTCATGCTCTGGAAGGATGTGGCCTTGCGGTCGAGCTTGCAGGCCTTCTCGCCGTCGAAGGACCAGACGGCGTCGAAGTCCTCGCCCTTGCCCGTGATCATGAACTGCTTGAGCGTGCCCTGGCCGTCCTTCGGATGGTCGATGACGGCGAGGAACTCGCCGGACTGCGAGGTCGTCGCCTTGTCCGAGGACATGCTCTGCGTCACCTTGCAGGAGATGTCATGGATCGAGGCGATGGCGGTGCGGAAGCTGGTGATGAACTCGGCCGCGGCCGGATCGACCGCCGACGTGGTCTGCTTCTGGGCCTTGGGCGTGTCGTCCATCTGCGCGAGTACGCTCGCGGAAGAGAGCGAGAGGGTGAGGCCAACGGCCGCGAGCAGCAACGACGACTTCATGAGGATTCTCCGGGAACGAGGTGGTTCGGATTGTACCGGATGAGGCGGCCGATCGGTCCGCTTGGGTGCGGATTGCGATCCAGACGGTGCCGAATTTGCGAGGCTGTCTGCGGCCGGTGAGGAGCGATGTTCGGCTTTCGGCTGTTCGATCGGCGGTGCCACGCCGAACAGGAACGGCCGGATCGGCCGGCTGACCGGTCAACAGCCGAGGAGGCAAACCGGGGAAATCGAAGATGTCGCCGGCGGCCGGGGCGCCTCCGTTGAAGTCGGCGTGGTGCTTGCCCGCGAACGAGGCGTTCGGCAGAGGTCGAGAACGATCCCGCTCGATTCGATCTCGGCGCCGCCGGCGGGAGGGCCGCTTTGACCTTCGATGCACAGCGTGCCGTTTGGATTCCCGCGCCCGGGAGGTATTGCGGCGGGGAATGTCCGGAAGCTTGTTCGCGGGTCGTTTGGAACGCCGGATCGAACGCGGGGTTGGGGGCTGCATGTGAGGGCATCCTCACATTGGGCGAAATGCAAGGCGGGGACTGGACTGCCGATGGAATGTGAGGGTATCCTCACATTCATTCGCATGGCGGGTTCCCACACATGTCTCTCGGGGTGCACGCGGCGCGATCCGAAGCAGCGGCGCGGCGAGGAGCGTGTCGACGGGCTGTTGCGGGCCGCGGTCGCGGAGTTCGCGGCGACGGGGTATGAGGGTGCGACGATGAGCGGGATCGCGCGGCGTGCCGGTGCGTCGATCGGATCGCTCTACCAGTTCTTTCCGGACAAGGAGGCGGTGGCGCGGGCCGTGCGGACGAGGCACATGGAGGATGTGGAGCGGCAGTGGGACGGGATCGACCCGCGCGGGCTGGACGCGTTCGTGGACCGGTTCGTCGATCTGATGCTCGTGTTCGTCGAGGAGCACCCGGCGTTCCTGCCCCTGCAGGATGCGCCGGCGAGCACGCAGCCGGTCGAGCCGCGGAACCGGTTGAAGACACGGCTGGCGAAGATGCTGCGGAAGGTTTCGCCGGGCCTTGGGGCGGCGGAGACGGCCCGGATCGGCGAGATGATTCTCACCACGAACAAGGCGTTCATGGGGCTGTACGCCCGGTCGGAGCGTTCGGCGCGAAGGTGGGTCGAGGAGGAGTATCGGGAGGTTCTGCGGGGGCTGCTCGGGCGGAGCCTTGTGTGCGGCGGCGCGCGGCGTCGGGCGCGTCGATCGGGCCCGGTCCGCGGACCCGCGCGAGCGCCTCGGCCGTAGGGCGCCCCTGGAAGCCAGACCATGTGGATCGTTCGACTTGCTCTTCGCCGACCGTACACCTTCGTGGTGGCCGCCATGCTCGTGCTGGTGCTGGGCGTGCTGTCGATCTGGCGGATGCCGACGGACGTGTTCCCGTCGGTGAACATCCCGGTGGTGTCGGTGGTGTACAACTACTCGGGCATGTCTCCGGACGAGATGGAGACGCGCATCGTCGGACAGTTCGAGCGGTTCGTCATCACGACGGTCAACGACATCGACCACATCGAGAGCCACGCGCTCAACGGGATCGGCCTGGTGCGCGTGTACTTCCAGCCCAACGCGAAGGTCGAGGAGGCGATGTCCGAGGTGGTGGCCATCGCGCAGACCGGGCTTCGTTCCATGCCGCCGGGCACGCAGCCGCCGCTGATCATCCGCTACAGCGCCTCGAGCGTGCCGATCCTGCAGCTCGCGGTGAGCAGCGACACGATCCCGGAGCAGCAGCTGTTCGACCTGACGATCAACAGCCTGCGCAACCAGCTCGTGACGATTCCCGGGATCATGATCCCGTGGCCGTATGGCGGGCGGCAGCGGCAGATCATCGTGGACCTGGACCCGGACCGGCTTCGAGCGTGGGGGATCTCGCCGCAGGAGGTGTCGGCGGCCATCGGCGAGCAGAACCTGATCCTGCCGGCGGGAACGGCGAAGATCGGGGTCCAGGAGTATCCGATCAGGTTGAACTCGAGCCCGGAGGCGGCGGCGGCGATCAACGATCTGCCGATCCGCACGGTGCGGGGGACGACGGTGTACGTGCGGGACGTGGCGCACGTGCGCGACGGCTTTCAGGTGCAGACGAACGTGGTGAACGTTGGCGGCAAGCGGGGCGTGCTGCTGTCGATCCTGAAGCAGGGGAACGCGTCGACGCTGGACGTGGTGAACGCGGTGAAGGCCGCGCTGCCCGAGGCGCGCAAGCAGCTGCCGCCGGATCTGAACGTCGATCTGCTGATCGACCAGTCGCTGTTCGTGCGTGCGTCGGTGGAGGGGGTGGTGAAGGAGGCGGCGATCGCGGCGGGGCTGACGGGGCTGATGATCCTGCTGTTCCTGGGGTCGTGGCGGAGCACGCTGGTGGTGATCATCTCGATCCCGCTGTCGATCCTGGTGTCGATCATCACGCTGGGCCTGCTGGGAGAGACGCTGAACGTGATGACGCTGGGCGGCATGGCCCTGGCGGTGGGCATCCTCGTGGACGACGCGACGGTGGAGATCGAGAACATCCACCGGAACCTGCACCAGCGGAAGACGCTCGTGCGGGCGATCCTGGACGGCGCGGCGCAGATCGCCGTGCCGGCGTTCGTCGCGACGCTGTGCATCTGCATCGTGTTCGTGCCGGTGGCGTTCATCAGCGGCTCGGCGAGGTATCTGTTCACGCCGCTGGCGATGGCCGTGGTGTTCGCGATGATGACGAGCTACCTGCTCAGCCGCACGCTCGTGCCGACGATGGTGCAGTTCCTGCTGCGGAAGGAGACGCAGATGTATGGGGGGCTGCCGGAGGAGGACGAGTCGGAGCCGACGCCCCTCCGCACGATCGGGCAGCGGGCGCGGCTTGCGGCGGTCGTCGGGGCGCTTGTTCTTGGGGCGGTCGGATTTGGCCTGTATCAAGCCCACGCGCGCGGCGTGCTGAGGCCCGTGGAGAGGGCGCTCGCCGCCCGCTGGCGATCGGCCGCGTCGCATCCGATGGACACGGCGCTGGGCGCGATCGCGGTGCTCGCGGCGATCGTGCTTGTGTATCTCGTGGGCAAGCACCAGTTGATCTGGCGCGTGCACTTCGCGTTCAACAGGCAGTTCGAGCGGATGCGCCGCTGGTACGGGGGGCTGCTCGTGTGGGCGCTGGACCACCGGTGGACGACGACCCTGCTCTTCGGGCTGGTGGTGGTCGGGTCGTGCGGGTTCCTGGTTCCGACGATCGGCGAGGACTTCTTCCCCGCGGTGGATGCCGGCCAGATCCGGCTGCACGTGCGTGCCCCGGCGGGCACGCGCATCGAGCAGACCGAGCGGATCTTCGCGCAGGTCGAGGAGGCGATCCGCAAGAGCATCCCGGACGAGGAGCTCGACGCGATGCTCGACAACATCGGCATTCCGAACTCGGGCATCAACCTGTCGCTGAGCGACGTAACGATGACCTCGCCCGCCGACGGCGAGATCCTCATCTCGCTCAAGCACGGGCACAGGCCCACCGAGGAGCACGTTCGGGCGCTCCGGCACGAGCTTCCGACGCTGTTCCCGGGCACCACGTTCTACTTCCTGCCGGCGGACATCGTGACGCAGGTGCTGAACTTCGGGCTCGCCTCACCGATCGACGTGCAGGTCGCGGGGCCGCGCCAGAACTACGGAGAGAACCTGCGGATCGCGAGCGCGATCCTGAAGGATCTCAAGGGCGAACCGGGCATCGCGGACCTGCACCTGAACGAGGTGTCGGATGTGCCGGACATCCGCGTGAACGTGGACCGCACGCTCGCGAGCCAGGTGGGTCTGAGCCAGAAGGATGTGGCGCAGGACCTGCTGATCTCGCTCTCGGGAACGCTGCAGGCCGCGCCGAACTTCTGGATGAACCCGCAGAACGGCGTCACGTACAGCGTGATCGTTCAAACGCCGCAGTATCGCGTGGACTCGATGGCGTCGCTGGAGCGCACGCCGATCCAGCCGTCCGTTCCGGCCGCCATGGGACCCGTGGAGCCGCAACTGCTGCGCAACATCGCGACCACCGCGAGAGGGGAGAGCTCGGCGAGCATCACGCACTACAACCTGGCGCGGACGGCCGATGTGCAGATGTCGGTGCACGGGACCGACCTCGGGCGGGCGGGCGAGCGCGTCCGGTCGGTTGTGGACAAGTATCGCTCGCAGTTGCCGCGAGGGTCGACGATCGTGCTGCGCGGGCAGATCGAGAGCATGTCGTCCTCGTTCCGCGGCCTGGGGGCGGGGCTGATCTTCGCGATTCTGCTCGTGTACATGCTCATGGCGATCAACTTTCAATCTTGGACCGACCCGGTGATCATTCTCATGGCGCTGCCGGGCGCTGCGGCGGGGATGCTGTGGATGCTCTTTGTGACGGGGACCACGATCAACGTGCCGTCGCTGATGGGGGCGATCATGGCGATCGGGGTGGCGACGGCGAACTCGATCCTGATGGTGACGTTCGCGAACGACCATCGAATCGAGCACGCGGGCGAGTCGGCGCGGGATGCGGCGCTGATCGCCGGGTTGACGCGTCTGCGGCCGGTGATCATGACGGCGCTCGCGATGATCATCGGGATGCTGCCGATGTCGCTGGGCATCGGCGAGGGGGGCGAGCAGAACGCGCCGCTGGCGCGGGCGGTCATCGGGGGGCTCGTGTTCGCCACGTTTACCACGCTGTTCTTCGTTCCGGTGTGCTACAGCGTCATGCGGCGCCGCAGCCCGCGCCGGCATCTCGCTCCCGAACTCGCGAGTCAACATGATCCCCACGTCGAGGCTCCGATCGATCCGCCCGTCCAAGGACTCCCCAGCCATGCCTGAGAACGGCCGAGGCCCAACCCCGAGCAGCGCTTCGACGGATCCCGGAAGCGACGGGCACGCGCCCGGCCTGCGCGGGCCGGCGATCGCGCCCGAGCACGCCGGGCCGACGAACCTGCCGCGGGTGTCGACGGGGGGCGTCGTGGCGATTCTCGTCGTGGTCGCGATCGGGTTCGCCGCGATGTTCTTCGCCGGGTGGATCCCGCACACGCGCAGGATGGAGGCGGCGAGCGCGGAGGCGGCGAGGAGTGAGAACGAGGTGCCGGTGGTCGAGCTCGTGTCACCCAGGCAGGCTCCCGCCGAGGAGACGCTGCTTCTTCCGGCGGATCTCGGGGCGAACCAGACGACGGCCGTGTACGCGCGGGTGACGGGCTACCTGGACCCGCTCCCGGCGGGGATCGATATCGGGGCGAGGGTTTCCAAGGGGCAGGTGATCGCGACGATCTCCGCGCCGGACATGGACGCCCAGCTTGCCCAGGCGCGGGCATCGGCCGAGCAGGCCCGCGCGGCGGTGAAGCGGGCGGAGGAGGAGCACCGCCTCGCGGAGACGACGCTCCGGCGATTCGAGGATCCGACGCTGGGCAACGCGATCTCGCAGCAGGACCTCGACGTCAAGCGGTCGCAGGAGCGGACCACGGCGGCGGTGCTGGACGAGGCGAGGATCAACGTGACCGTCGCGGACGCGGCCGTGAAGCACCTGGAGGAGCTGGACGCGTTCAAGACGATCGAGGCGCCGTTCGCGGGGGTGATCACGTCGCGAGGGTTCGACGCGGGGGCGCTGGTCTCGGCGAACGACGCCGGGGCGAACAAGGCGCTGTTCGTGATCCAGCAGATCGATCCGATCCGCGCCCGCGTGAACGTGCCGCAGAGCGCCGCGACCGAGGTGCGCGTGGGGCAGAGCGCGGAGGTCCGGGTGGCGAACTTCCCCGGGCGCGCGTTTCCCGGGACCGTGGCGCGGACGGCGAGCGCGATCGATCCGGCGACGCGCACGCTCCGCATCGAGGTGGATGTGCCGAACGCCTCCGGAGAGCTGGTCGCGGGCATGTACGGTCAGGCGCGGCTGAACATCACGCGCGAGCATCCGACGCTCATCATCCCGAGCAGCGCGCTGGAGAGCGGGAGCGACGGGGAGCGCGTGGCGACGGTGGAGAACGACGCGATCAAGCTCGTGCGGGTGACGCTCGGACGCGACTATGGGGCGGAGGTCGAGGTGCTGACGGGTCTCGCGCCGTCGGACCGTATCGTCAAGAACCCCGGGACGCTCGCGGATGGGATGCGTGTGAGTGTTCGAAAACCGTGAGGCGAGCGGCGCGGGCGGACCGGGCCGCGGGGCTACGGCTTGCTGTCGGCGCCGGCAACCCTGCGCACCTCGGCGAGCACGCTGTCGCATTTCTGGCGGATGGGGTGGGTCTCTGCGAGCAGGCGCGAGGCCATGGCCGCGCCCTGCTCGGCCATCGCCATCGCCTCGTCCTGCCTTCCCATCGCGATGAGGCAGGCCGCGAGGTTGGCCATGGCGTTGGCGGTGTTGGCCTGGTCGCCGGGGGCGAGGCGCTGGTACATCGCGACGGCCGTTCGCAGGGGCTCGAGGGCGTCGTCGAAGCGTTTGAGAAGGAACCGGGTCCGGCCGACGTTGTTGAGCGCGTTGGCCACATCGGCGTGGTCGCCGCCGCGCAGGCGGCGCAGCATCGCCAGGGCTTCCTCGAACTTCGGGAGCGCCTCATCCGGGCGGCCGAGCATGTGCAGGCAGGTGGCCACGGAGGTGAGGCCCGCGGCGACCTCGGGATGGTCGCCGGGGTAGACGCGACGCCACATCGCGAGGGCCTCCTCGTAGCGCGGCAGGGCGTCGGCCGCCTTGCCGAGAGCGCCGAGGCATGAGGCAACGTTCGCCTCGGCGCGGGCGACCGCGGGGTGGTCGCCCTTGAACATGCGCTTGCGCATCGCCAGGGCCTGCTCGAACTTCGGGAGCGCTTCCTGCGCTCTCCCCATGGCCTGGAGGCAATACCCGAGGTTGTTCAGGCCGCGGGCGACGTCGGGGTGGTCCGCGGCGTGCAGGCGCTGCTGCATCTCGAGGGCCCGCTGGTAGATGGGGAGCGCGTCGTCGGCCTTGCCGAGCGATTGCAGGCAGTAGGCGAGATTGTTCATGGCCGTGGCGACGCGGGCATCGTCTCCGGGTGGGGGGGCGAGCCGCTGGAGCATCTCGAGCGACTGGCGGTAGTCCGGGAGTGCATCCTTCGCCCGCCCGAGCGAGCCGAGGGCTTCGGCGACGTTCCCGAGCCCGAGGGCCACATCAAAGCTGCGGCCGCTGCCGGGCGCCAGTCGGCGCGACATGGCGAGCGAGGCCTCGAACTTCTCGAGCGCCTCGGCGTCGCGTCCGAGCGTGTGCAGGCAGGTGCCGACGATGCCCAGCGCCTTGGCGACCTGCGGATGGTCTCCCGGGTGCGCGGCCTGGGCGAGCTCGAGGGCGTGCTGCGCAAGCGGGAGCGCTTCGTCCGATCGGGCGTTGCCGTCGAGCACCTCGGCGATGGTCAGGCGCAGCCCGGCCTCCACGTCGGGCTGCCGGCGGAACGCGCCGTCATCGAGGCGTGCGATGGCCAGCTCCATCGCATCCGCGACGCGCATGTCCTGCCGGCCGCCCTGGTTGGGGTCGGAGGTCTTGAGCGCGCCCTGGATGAAGTCGTTGATCGCCTGCGATTTGGCACGCTCGAGATTCGCGACGTCGCGCTCGGCGCGGGCGTTGTGCGCCTGCCACGCGAAGGCGATGATGCCGACGACGAGCGACGCGCCGATCGCCCCGGCCGCGGCGAACACGCCCTTGTTGCGGCGGGCCATCTTGCGCAGGCGGTAGACCGTGGATTCCGGGCCGGCCTCGAGGGGGCGGCCGTCGAGGTAGTTGCGGATGTCGCGCGCGAGATCCGAGGGGCTCGAGTAGCGCTCGGTGCGGTCCTTGCGCAGGCACTTGAGCGGGATCCAGTCGAGCTCGCGGCGGAGCTCGGAGGCGAGCTCGTGGCGGGCCGTGCGACGATGCTCGGCGATCGATCCGGACTGCTCCTTCTCGAGCATGGTGTAGCGCGTGCTCGGCTTGAGGGGGTCGACCTCGCGGATGGTCTTGACGAGACCGTCGAAGCCCATGTCGCGCAGGGAGCGTGATTCCAGCGGCGTGCCGCCGGTGAGCAGCTCGTAGAGCACGGCGCCGAGGGAGTAGACGTCGCTGCGCGTGTCGATGTCGCCGCCGCGCATCTCGGCCTGCTCGGGGCTCATGTACTCCGGCGTGCCGATCATGCGGCCGGTCTCGGTGAAGATGGTCTTGTCGGTGAGGGCGTGGCTGATGGCCTTGGCGACGCCGAAGTCGATGACCTTCGGGATGGGCAGGCCGTCGCGCACCGTGACGAGGATGTTCGTCGGCTTGAGGTCGCGGTGGATGATGCCCTTCTGGTGGGCGTGCTGCACGGCGTCGCAGATGGGAAGAAAGAGCTCGAGGCGTTGGCGGACGGTGAGGCGGTTGCGGTCGCAGTAGGTGGTGACGGGCTCGCCCGCGACGTGCTCCATGACGAAGTACGGCCGGCCGAAGGTGGTGGCGCCGGCGTCGTGCACCCGGGCCACGTTCGGGTGGTCCATGACGGCCAGGGCCTGGCGCTCCTGCTCGAAGCGGGCGATGACCTCGCGCGAGTCCATGCCGGGCTTGATGATCTTGATGGCCACCCGCTGCACGAAGGGCTCGCGCCGCTCGGCGAGCCAGACCATGCCGAAGCCGCCCTCGCCCAGCAGCTCGAGCAGCCGGTAGGGGCCGAGCACATCTCCCGGGCGTTCCTCCATG
The DNA here is from genome assembly GCA_035546115.1 of Phycisphaerales bacterium. GTDB lineage: Bacteria > Planctomycetota > Phycisphaerae > Phycisphaerales > UBA1924 > UBA4658. Next base: position 2,853 of record DASZWV010000538.1, on the reverse strand, counting down.
GCGCGCAAGCCCTGCACCAGGGTTGGGGTGGGCCCGGAGTGGTGCATGGCCGTCGGATGATCGTCCGGGGGCGGCATACGCCGGAGTCTACTCGAAAGCGGCGATGGACAGAAGGGGCGGCCCAGGTTTGGGATCCGCCGGCCCTCTTCTTGCGCGCGATCACCCCCAGTCTGCGGGGTAGATCCGGGTTACTTCGAAACTTCGTGGCCCCCGAAATCGATGCCGTGCAGGTCGCCGCGGGTCCAGCGGTAGAAGCCGCCCTTGATCTGCGAGCTCTGCCCGGGGGGTGGCGGAGATTCGAATCCCGAATCCGGGGCGTAGACAAACGTGCACCAGATGCCCGGCACCGGGCGGGATGGGTCCTCGCCCTTGTTGCAATCCACGGTGCGACGGGCGGACACCGATCCGTCGAAGAAGCCGATGGGCTGGCGGGTGCCCGCGAACCCGTAGAACGTCTCGGCCTTGGCGAAATGACGGTCCTGCGAGTCGTAGAGGGCGCACTTCTGGGAGGGAAAGAAGACTTCGTCGATCTTTCGGCCGCCGAAAACTGTTTTGCCGTGGTACTGGTCGTGCGTCTGGTATTGCGTGTAGCGGAACTCGCCGTTGCTGTCGCGTGAAGCGCAGGCGGCCGCGGTGAGCTGGTAGGAGGCGCTGTAGGGCCACCAGTCCATGTTGGCCGCGTTGAAGGACTTCTGAGGAACATACCCGGTGGATTGGATGTCCAGGGGCGAGCGTCGCCAGGCGAGTCGGGGCCGGTCTTCGGGGCAGACGGTCGATGGGGACGGCATCGCTTCGTTGAGGTATTGCGCGATCACAACATGGGAGTATTGCTCGATCACGAACGTGTAGGCGCTGGAGTTCACCCAGGCCGGGATTCCGCCCGCGGTGTTCATCGATCGGCCCGTGAGGTCGGCGATGATCGATTGTGCCTGGAGGGCGACGTGGTAGCCGCCGGGGAACTCGAAGGGCGGCGCGGGCCGATCCTCGGCGCGGCCGTTGAGCGCGGCGATGTAGGACTTGAAGTCGGCGGCGTAGGCGGCGTGCGCGGTGAGCATCTGTCGGAGGTTGTTCTGGCAGACGCCGGTTCGGGCGGTTCGACGGGCCGCGCCGAGCGCGGGGAGCAGAAGCGCGATGATGACCGCGATGATCGCGATCACCACCAGGAGCTCGATGAGCGTGAACCCCAACCCACCGCCGAGACCATCATGGTCTCGACCCCGAGCGATTCGTCCGCCTCGATGCTCCGTCATGCGTGGAATCCTCCGTCGAGCGAGTCGGACCACACGGATCAATCAGCACCCGCCCGCGAACCAGGCGTTGAGGAAATCGAAGATATGCGACACCGCCAGCGTGCCGGAGGCGCCGTCGCCGCCGACGAGGGCGAAGGGGCTGCCGGCGAACCAGGAGTTGAGGAAGGCGAAGATGTCCGAGACGGCGATCGTGCCGCTCTTGTCGTAGTCGGCGTAGCAGCAGGGCGTTGCGGTGCTGCCGCCCGCGTTGCAGACGCTCGAGGCGGACACGTACGAGGCGCCCGCGGGGCCGTCGCCGAGGCAGTTGGCCTGCGTTACGGTCGCGTTGCAGGTCGCGCCGCGGCAGCACACGCCGCCCGGCTGCGGGCAGGCGTTGGGCGAGCAGGCGCCACCCGGGACGAGCGTGCCCGCGGCGCACACCGCGCTCGGGCTGCCGGCGCCGACGGTGCACGAGCCGTCGGACTGGCAGCAGGCGCCGACGCAGTCGGCCCAGCGGGCGAGATAGGCCGAAGGACGGCCGTTGCTCACCGGGGCGGCGGTGTCGAAGTCGGTCGTCACGAAGTCCCCGCCGACGAGCAGCACGCCCGCGGAAGTGACGGCGAGCGAGTACACCGAGCCTGTTGGAATGTTGATGTTCGTGATGAGGCCCGCGCCGCCGACGCCGTTCACTGTGGCGGTGCCCAGCGGCGACCACGCCGAGCCGTTCCAGCGGCCGATGCGGTTCATCGCGGGCGTGGCGGTTTCTCCGCTGATGGTCGCCGACGCCGTGAAGCCGCCGCCGACCACCACGTCGCCACCGGGCATGACCGCGAGCGCGTAGGCGGAGTTGCTCAGGCCGCTCCCCAACCGGCTCCATGATGTTCCGTCCCAGCGGGCGATGCGATTGACTTGCAGATCGCCGGGCGAGGTGTTGCCGACGTTCTGGAAATCGCCGGCCGCGATGAGATCGCCGTTGGCGAGCAGGGCGATCGCGTTCACCGGCCCGTCGGCGCCCTGGCCGAGCGGCGTGTACTCGGGTGTGCCGTCGCCGAAGGTCGAGGTGCCGTCCCACTCGCAGATGTAGTCGGCCCCGGGCACGCCGTTGGCCGCGGTGAAATCACCGGCGATGATGACGTGCCCGTTGGGCTTCACGATCATCTTCTCGACCGCGCCGCTGATGATGCCCATGTCCGTCCACTGCGTGCCGTCCCAGCGCACCAGGAAGTGGAAGAACGGATCGCCATCAAGGAAGAACAGGCCGCCGACCAGAAGATCTCCCGAAGGCAACGTCACGAGCGACTTGACCACTCCCAAGGGTGGATACGGTGGACCGTAGAGATCGGCCGCGAGCAGATCGGGGGTGAAGTGCGACCAGGTGCCGCCATTGAATCGGGCGAGCACCGATCGATCGCCGCCGTCGGCGGTTGCGAAGTCGATCCCGCCGGCGACGATGTCTCCGCCGGGAAGCACGGCGAACGGCGCGGGCGGGTTCTGGTTCACCACGACCGAGGGAAAGGGCTCGGCGTGCTCGAAGAGGCCATCGCCGAGCGCGGTCTTGCCGGCGCCCATGCTGCCGCTGATCCGGGCCACGCGCCGAGCGGCGACGCCCTCGACGCTGAGGAAT
>DASZWV010000537.1:0-8306 GCA_035546115.1 Phycisphaerales bacterium | reverse complement strand
TGGAAACCCGCTCCGCACCACCCGGTCATCGAGCGCGTCACCCTCCACTGGCCCGACCATCACCGCGCCGTCCGCTTCCACTTCATCAACAACGGCAACTCCATCGCCGCCTACTGGCAAATCACCCACATCGACATCGGCCCCAAACAGACCACCCCCGACTCCTCCTGAAAGTGCCAAGGGCGTGGCACGGGTCTCCCGACCCGTGGCAGCAAAAGTGGCACGGGTCTCCCGACCCGTGTGCCTTTCGCCCCTCTCCCCTTTACCGCTTTCCAGCTTTCCCGCTCTCAGAACCCCCAATCCAGATTTCACCGCAAATCGGCTTGTCACACCGCCGACTTCGCGTTAGGCTTGTCCCGAAGGTTCGGGAGTTGTTCCCGCAACCGGGACCCCTTTGGTTGCCGCGCACTCGTGATGAGCAAGACCTGCAACTCGAATCGACGCGGTGTCGGCGCAGCCGGACAAGCCGGCTGGCAGCGCTCATGAGCGGGGGGGTTCGATCCATCTCCCAAGTTCGACCAGCCGCCAAGCGCGGGCCGGTTATGCCATTGCCGCGCTGACCATCACCCAGTCACCAGTCACTCTCGTCACCTCGACACCTTTCCGGAGAACCTCCCATCCCCCCGCCTCGTCCACCCTTCCAGCGTGACAACACCGTCCGTCGCACCCGCATCAACCACATGATCCGGATCTCGCCCGTGCGCCTCATCGGCCCCAACGACGAGATGGTCGGCGTAGTCGAAACGCACGAGGCGCTCCGCCAGGCCGACGCCGCCGGTCTGGACCTGGTCGAGATCTCCCCAGACGCCCGTCCCCCCGTCTGCAAGATCATGGACTACGGGAAGTTCAAGTACGAGGAATCCAAGAAGGCCCAGAAGAGCCGCGCCGCCAGCAAGTCCACCGAGATGAAGGAAGTCCGCCTCGGCCGCTCCGTCAAGATCGATCCGCACGATGTCCAGATCCGCATCGACCAGTCGCGGCGATTCCTCATGGCCGGCCACAAGGTGCTCGTGACCCAGAAGTTCCGCGGCCGCGAGATCGCCCACCGCGAGATCGGCCTCGAGAACCTCGCCAAGGTCCGCGACCAGCTCGCCGACATCTCCAAGGTCGAGCAGACGCCCCGCTGGATGGGCAAGCAGGCCAGCATCATCCTCGCCCCCGACAAGGTGAAGGTCGAGGCGATCAAGCGCAAGCTCGCCAAGGAACTCGCGGCCCGGCAGGGCATCTCCGAGGAGGCCGCGATCAAGGCCCAGGAAGAAGAAGCAAAGAAGGCCCTCGCGGCCGTCGAAGCCGCCGTCGGGCCCGAAGACGACGACGAAGACGACGAGGATTAGCCAACGGCAAGAAAGGGGGGGCGAGATTGGTCGGTCCGCATGGCGCTTCCCTGGCTCATCCTCCAGGAGTGGATCTCCCAGTGGTTGGGCATGCGCGATCGCCTCTCGCGCGGCGAGGCCGGCCCGGACTCGTGGTGGCTGAACATCCGCGAGCGCATCCTGCGCTTCCTCCTCAGCCGCTACATCGAGAACGACGAAGCGACCAGTCCGCCGCCCCTGCCGACGCGCCCGCCGCCGCTCCCCATGGAAGCCCGCAGAACCTACTGCCGCGTGAAGGCGGAGGATCATCCCCCGCGCACATGCTCGGACATGGCGGGCCGCCTCCGAAGCGTCCACGCGATCAACCAGCACAAGCGGGCGCGCTGGCGTTTTCTGTAGGCCCCCGCCGCAACGGCCAACTCGCGAATGGACGAACTTTCCGCCGCGGCTCACGCGAACGGGGTTCCTCGCCGATAAACTTGTCCGTGAGCGCAAGCGAGCCATCCAACACGGGAATCCAGGGCGTCTCGGCCCTCACCGAGCGTGAGGGATTCCACGGCTGGAGGTTCGACATGTCGCTCCCCGGCGAAGCGGGAAGAACGGTCACGCTCGCGCTCTCGTGGGTCGACTACGAGTACTGGTCCCACGGCGCCGCGAGCCCCTGCCGCGTGGCCGAGGCCGTCGTGCGAAGCATCCTCGAGGTCGATCCCGCTCGCGAGTTGCCGGAGAGCTTCGACGCCTCCACGGCCCGCCGCTGGGTGCGAGACCTCGACCGTCGTGTTCGCGACCAGCTCTGACGGGCGACGCTCACGCGCACCCGAGGAACCACGAGTTCAGGAACGCGAAGATGTCCTGCACGCTCAGGCCGCCCCCGTCGATGTCGGTCGCGGGATCGCCGGCGAACCACGCGTTGAGGAAGTCGAACAGGTCCTGCACCTCGAGAACCCCGTTGCCGTTGAAGTCCGCGTGGCCGCACACCCGCACGTTGAGCGTGATGGGATCGCTCGAGACCGAGCCGCACGGGCTCGTGATGGTCACCTTGTAGACGCCGGAGTCGGCCTGCACGGAGTTGGTGATGGACAGGTGGGCGGTGTCCGTGCCCTGGATGTGGCCATCGTCGTTGAGATCGTTGTCGTCCTTGCTCCAGCGATAGGTGAGGGGATCGCCGCCCGCCGCGAAGACGTCGAGGGCGACGTTCTCCGCCTGCGGGATCGTCTTTGAACCCGACTGCGCATCGATCACCGGGAAGCACGGATACGGCACGATCTTGTAGATGTAGCCGTGGTTGATGTCGGCGAGGTAGAGCTCGCCGTCGGAGTCTTCGCCCATCGCGCCGACCCATGAGATGGGCGTCGTCGTCGTCGGGGGCGTGAGCATGACGCTGAGATCGAGAAAATCGGAGACGCCCTGCGTTCCCGGGATGAACGACCAGACACGGGCGCGAATGAAGTCGGCAAAGATGTACCGCCCCTGGAACTCCGGGATCGCGCTCCCGCGGTAGACGTAGCCGCCGGTGACGGAGTTTCCGATCGGGTGGGGATACTCGTAGATCGGGAGCGTCAGGCCCGGGTCGTTGCAGGTGCACGTGCCGGTGCCGGTGCAGTGGGTGGCCTCCATGCACGGCCAGCCGTAGTTGCGACCGCCCGCGCTCGCGGCCGGCTCGACGTCGATCTCCTCCCACGAGTTGTTGCCCACATCGCCGAAGTAGAAATCGCCGGTGGCGCGATCGAACGAGCACCGCCACGGATTCCGCACGCCGTAGGACCAGATCTCCGGGTCGCCGGGGCCGGCCACGAACGGATTGTCCGCGGGGATGTGGTAGTTGCGGTCCGGGTCGGCCGGGAAATCGTCGGAGCGAGGATCGATTCGGAGGATCTTCCCCATCTTCTGGTTGACGATGGTCTGGGCCCGCCCCGCAAAGTCCGGCGTCGCGCCGGTGTCGCCGTCGCCGGACGAGATGTAGAGGTTGCCGTTGGTCGGGCTGAAGCCGATCCAGCCGCCGTTGTGGCCGAACGGGCGGACGAATCGCCAGATCGTGTACGCGCTGTCGGGATCGGCCGCGGCGTCGCCCGGGTTCAGGTGATAGCGCACGAGGTTGAAGTTGTTGGCGTTGTCGATGTAGTCGATGTAGAAGTAGCCGTTGGTGGTGAAGGCCGGGTCGAAGGCGAGACCGAGCAGGCCGTTGTCGCCGTCCTGGCTCACGTCGGCCGAAACATCAAGGATGGTCGAGGCCGCGAGCTCGCCGCTGTCCTTGTCGACGACACGAACGCGCCCGGGCCGCTCGCAGACGTAGAGATTCTGGGTATCTCCGGGCGCGGTCGTGATGCAGATGGGCTGATCGATCGCGCTGGTGAGGAGCTGTGATCGGGCGGGCGGCGTGGCCAGAGCGGGCGGGGCCGCCGCCAGACACCCGAGCCAGCCGAGCGCAACGGAAATCGTCCAGGACTTGATCATGCCGGTGCCTGTTCTGTTCGAGGCTTCGAGCCATCCGGGGCGTACGCATTCCCAGCATGGACTCAACGAGGGCGGATTCCAGGACTTGCTCGTATTCGACCCGAATGCCCCAAGGTTTCGCAAATTCCCATGCACCGGACGGAAACAAGGTCCGCGCGGGACCGGGACTTCTCACGAGTCGGTCGAGCTCTGTTTGGATGTGGCCCGAGAACGTCTACAGGCAGCCCTGGAACCAGGAATCGATGAAATAGAAGATGTCGCGCGTGTCCTGGCCGTCGCCGTTGAGATCGGTGGCCGGATCGCCGGCGAACCACGCGTTCAAGTAGTCGAAGATGTCCTGAATGTCGACCTCATCGTCGTGGTTGAAGTCGGCGTGGAAGCAGTCCCGGATCGAGACGACGATCGCCGGCGAGTCCTTCATCCCGCAAGGGCTGGTGAGCGTGCAGATATACGTGCCGGAGTCCACGCTCGATGCGCCCGCGATCGACAGCTCCACGGACTGCGCGCCTCGAATCCTTCCATCGTCGGAAAGGGCGACGCCGTCCTTGCGCCACTGGAACGTGAGCGGGGCGGCTCCGGCCCCGTATACGACGAGGTCGATCGTCGAGTTTTCCGGGAGACTCTCCGACTCGGTGGCGCTGTCGACCACGGGAGCGCAGGTGAGGGGGACAAGCCGGTACACGCGGCTATCGGCGATGTTCGCGACATAGAGCTCGCCCTCCGAGTCCTGGCCGAAACAGGAGACCCAGCCGATGGGCGTCGTGGTCCCGATGGGCGTGAACTCGTCGGAGTGGTCGCGCAGGTCGGTGATGCCATGCGAGCCGGGGATGCACGACCAGATCCTGGCGCGCAGCCAGTCGGCGAAGAAGTAGCGGCCCTGGTACTCCGGGATGTCGCTCCCGCGGTAGACGTATCCGCCGATCACGGTCGAGCCGATGGAGTGCGAGTACTCGTAGATCGGGGGCGTGAGCGTGGGCGCGTTGCACGTGCACTCGTCCGAGGTGGTGCAATGGGTCGCCTCCATGCACGCCCAGCCGTAGTTGCGTCCGCCGGGGCTCGCGGCCGGCTCCATGTCCAGCTCCTCCCAGGCGTTCATGCCCACGTCGCCGATGTACAGATCGCCCGTGCTCCGATCGAAGGAGCATCGCCAGGGGTTTCGCAGTCCGTACGACCAGATCTCTCCGTCCGCCGTCCCGCCGACGAACGGATTGGACGGCGGGATGTGGTAGTTGCGATTCGGATCCGCGGGGAAGTCGTCGGAGTGCGGGTCGATCCGGAGGATCTCGCCGAGCAGGTCGTTGACGATCGTCTGCGCGTGGTTGGCCGCATCGAACGTCCCGCCGGGGTCGCCGTCGCCGGAGGAGACGTAGAGAAGCTGGTTGATGGGGGAGAAGCCAATCCAGCCGCCCTGGTGGCCGAGCTGTGGGCGCGGATACCTCAGGATCGTGTACGCGCTCGCGCCGCTGGCGGCGTGCGAGCCGGGATTGACGGTGTACCGCTCGACAACGCCATCGCCATTGAGGTTGATGTAGCTCACGTAGATCGAGCCGTTCGAGCCGTACGCGGGATCGAACGCCAGGCCGAGCAGGCCGTCGTCACCGCCGAGGCTGACCTGGCCGGAGATGTCGAGGAACTTGTCCGGCGAGACTTCGCCGGTGTCTCGATCGACCGCGAAGATCGCGCCCGCGCGCGCGCCCACGTAGATGCGCTGCGGATCGGCCGGGGTGCTCGCGATGACGATCGGATTTTCGATCTGGGTCGTCAGCAGCTTGGAGCGGGCCGGCGGTGTCGCGCCCGCGCTGCCGATCGCCACCAACAGACCGCCCGCGGCCACCGCCGCGGCAGAGAACACCCGGGTTTGCATGTCGCACGTCCTGAGCAGATCCAACGAAACAGACAGGCACACATCGAGGGGATTCCCTCGCCGTCCGGACGACGCTCAGAAGGAGGCGACCGATCGGGCCAGACACGTATTCGGCCCGATCACGAGGCGGTTTCTCACGACACCGCGAGTTCGTCACTTTGTCTGCGGGACGATGCTGCTCGCGCGGATGACCTGGTCTCGATCCATGATCGCATCGGCCGAGAACTCCCAGACGAGCGCTCCGTCTTCCACGCGATCGGCGTTGTGCGCGATCAGCGTGCCGGGCATCGTCAGCCGGACCTCCCAGCGCTCGTCGGAAAGGTCTTCGGTCGCGGCACGAGATGTCTTTTCGGCGTCGGCCATGCGGCCAAATCGGGCCCGCTGGTCCTCGGGAACATGAAGCTTCTCAAACTCTGATTTCACCGCCGCTTCAAGCCCGGAAGTGAACCGGGCCGCGATCTGGTTGAGCCGGGAATCGCGATCGGGCGATGCGGGCTGCCGCAGAAGGGTGTCCGCGCTGGAGATGTCGAACGAGGATGCGAAGTCGAGCGCCGCCGCGCGGAGCAGGAGCGGGATGTGCTGCGGCCAGGTGCCGTCGGCGACGAGCGCCCGCGAGCCCACCTCGATGAATCGCACCTGCTTCTCGGCCTCGACGCGGGCGAGCGAGCGGAGCAGGAGAGTGCGCTGCTCGGGCGTGAGTTCGCTCGGGTCCTTGCCCTGCATGGCCTTGAGCTCGCTGGTCTCCGTGAGTTTCTTTCGGGAATAGGCGTAGGCCGCCTCGTCGCGGCGCTGGTAGGTGCGCGAGAACTCGAAGCGCGTGCCCTCGGGCGTCCGGATGGTCTTGAAGGTCGTGGGAAACAGCAGGCCGGAGGCGTGGCGTGGATCGTGCGGCGCGGCGTAGGAATCCGGGAAGGCCGCGCCGGGCGTCAGGGACAGTTCGGCGACGCGGACAATGCGAGGCTTGCCGTCCTGGTCGTTTTCGGTGTGCTCGGAGATCGTCCAGCCGGTGGCGGCGTCGGGGAGCGCATCGGCGGTCTTCTTGAAATCGTCGGGCGTGCCGCGGAACTCGGAGCGAAGGAGCGCGCTCGCGTCGGGCCTGATGGTGATGGCCTCGAATCGTTCGAGGCAGCCGGCGAGGGATGCGAGGGCGAGGCAGAGGGCGGAAACGGCGATACGACGGGCGATCGCGATCGGGACCATGGGCACCTCCGCGCGATTATTGGGGGGCGCGGGCGTCGACGGCTCGCATCGCCCGGATCCGGCTCAGGCGCGGCGCAGCCGCTCGGCCTCGAGGTGGGCCCGCAGGAACCGGCCCGTGTAGCTGGCCGGCGTGTCCATGACCTGCTCGGGCGTGCCCGCGGCGACGATGTGGCCGCCCCGGTCGCCGCCCTCGGGGCCGAGATCGATGATCCAGTCGGCGCACTTGATGACGTCGAGATTGTGCTCGATGACGACGAGCGTGTTGCCGCTGTCGGCGAGGCGATTGAGGACGGTGATCAGCCGGTGCACATCGTCGAAGTGCAGGCCGGTGGTGGGCTCGTCGAGGATGTAGAGGGTGCGGAGTGACGATGTGGCGGAGTGACGGAGTGACGAAGCCGCCGGCTCCTCGGAGGAGTCGTTCGAGCCGTTCTCGTCGAGGTCGGAATCTTCGTCCCCGTGCCGGCGGCGTCCGCCCGGCGGGCCGCCGATCTTGCCGAGCTCGGTGGCGAGCTTGACGCGCTGGGCCTCGCCGCCGGAGAGCTGGGTGCTGGGCTGGCCGAGCTCGACGTAGCCGAGGCCGACGTCGCGCAGGCAGTTCACGAAGCGGCCGATGCGCGGGTGGTTCTCGAAGAACGTGCACGCCTCCTCGATGGTCATGGCGAGCACATCGGCGATCGACTTGCCGCGGTAGTGCACCTCGAGCGTCTCGCGGTTGTAGCGCTTGCCGGCGCAGACCTCGCAGGAGACGTAGACGTCCGGCAGGAAGTGCATCTCGATCTTCTTGAGGCCCTGGCCCTCGCAGGCCTCGCAGCGGCCGCCGCCGTTCTTGGCCGAGACGTTGAAGGAGAATCGCCCGGGCTTGTAGCCGCGGATCTTGGCCTCCTTTGTCGTGGAGAAGATGCGCCGGATCTCGTCGAAGATGCCCGTGTAGGTCGCGGGGTTCGAGCGTGGCGTGCGGCCGATGGGGGACTGATCGACCTCGATGATGCGCTCGATCTTGCCCAGGCCGACGATTTTCTCGTGGGCTCCCGGGCGGGTGCGCGAGCCGTGCAGGTCGCGTTTGGCGGCGCTGAGCAGGATGTCGTTGACGAGCGTGGACTTTCCGGAGCCGGAGACGCCGGTGACGCAGACGAACGAGCCGGCAGCCCGGCCGCCCGGGCCGCCCTTTCCGTTCGAGCCCCCGAGCGGAAAGGCGACGTCGATGTGCTTGAGGTTGTTCTCGCTCGCGCCCTTGATGGTGATCGCGTTCTTCGGGTCGATCGGGCGACGCTCCCCCGGCGTCGGCGTCTGGATGCGCCTGATGCCCGCGAGGTACTGGCCGGTCAGGGAGTTGGGCTCGGCGATGATCTCGGGAACGGTGCCCTGCGCGACGATCTTGCCGCCGTGCACGCCGGGGCCGGGGCCGACGTCGAGCACGTGGTCGGCGGCGCGGATCATGTCCTCGTCGTGCTCGACCACGAGCACGGTGTTGCCGC
>DASZWV010000536.1:0-4690 GCA_035546115.1 Phycisphaerales bacterium | reverse complement strand
TATGTCCGCGCGCCCCGCCGCGGCGAATCCGACGGCCGGCGCCGTTCGTACCCTTCTTCGTGCTGACGCTCACCGTCATCCAGGGCCCGGACAAGGGGCGCACGTTCCAGCTCACCGCCGAGCTGCCCCAGCTCATCGGGCGCTCGAGCGAGGCCCTGCCCATCGGCGACACGACGGTGTCGCGCCGGCACGCGGAGCTCACGCCCGACGGCAAGCAGTGGTACATCCGCGACCTTTCCAGCCAGAACGGCACGTGGGTCAACGGCGTTCGCATCACCGGGCGGCAGCTGCTCAAGGCGGGGGACCAGATCCGGACCGGCTCGACGCTGTTCGTCTTCGGGCAGAGCGAGGATGAGGACGAGCTGGACCTGATCCGCGTGCTGCTGCCGGACCAGATCGACGCGACCGTCGAGCGGCGGATGCCGAGCAACGACGACTCGGTGATTCTCGCCGAGCCCGAGCCGCGCTCGGCGGCGATCCACCACCTGCAGGTGATCTATCGCCTGACGGCGCTGACGAGCGCGCAGACCAATCGCGACGACCTGCTCAAGGCGGTGATGGAGCTGGTGTTCAACGAGCTGCGGCCCGAGCGCGGGTTCATCGTGCTCTGCCCGTCCACGCCGGGCCCGGACCCGGACACGCCCTCGTGGACGCCCGCGGTCGTGAAGCACAAGACGGCGCCGGCGGACAAGAAGGATGCGCGGATCCACATCTCGCGGACGATCCTGAACCACGCGCTCAAGCACGCCGAGGGCGTGCTGTCGTCCAACGCGATGAACGACCCGCGCTTCGCCAAGGGGGACAGCGTGCAGCGGTTCGCCATCCGCTCGGCGCTCTGCTCGCCGATCGAGTTCGGCGGGAAGGTGCTCGGGGCGATCTACGTGGACTCCTCCATCGCGAACTACACGTTCACGCAGGAGCAGCTGGCGCTCCTGAACGCGATCGCGCGACAGACCGGCCTGGCGATGGCCAACGCCGATGCCTACGCGAAGAAGGTGCAGACCGAGCGGCTGGCCGCGACGGGCGAGACCGTGGCGGTGCTGAGCCACTCGATCAAGAACATCCTTCAGGGGCTGCGCGGCGGGGCGGATGTGGTGGAGATGGGGCTCAAGAAGGAGGACCTGAAGATCGCCCGCGGCGGGTGGGCGATCCTGAAGCGGAACATCGATCGGATCATGGCGCTGACGCTGAACATGCTCGCGTACTCGCGCCCGCGGGTGCCGGAGTATGAGCTGACGCGGATCGGCGACCTGCTCGAGGAGTGCGCCTCGCTGCTGACCGACCAGTGCGCGGCGCGGCAGGTGGCCCTGATCGTGGATGCGGACCCGGAGATGCCGCCGGTGATGATCGACCCGCACCTGCTGCACCAGGCGATCGTGAACCTGCTGGGCAACGCGGTGGAGGCGGTGGAGCCCAAGACGGGGGCGGTGACGGTGAAGGCGTCGTACATCCAGGAGCCGACGCGCATCGCGGGGGAGAAGAAGCCGCCCCCCCACACTGTCCGGATCGACGTGATCGACAACGGGCCGGGCATCTCGCGCGAGCGGCACGCGCAGATCTTCGAGCCGTTCCACACGACCAAGGGGATCAAGGGGACGGGGCTGGGGCTCACGGTGACCAAGCGGATCGTGGAGGAGCACAAGGGCCGCGTGTTCGTCGAGAGCGAGGAGGGCCGCGGAGCGACGTTCACGATCCTGATTCCGGCGGAGACGAGCCACGGCGTGGACCCGAGCGCGACCACGGCGACGCGGACCAACCCGAGCGACCCGCTGCGCACGGGGTGAGCCCCGCCGGGGGGGTCGGGCTATTTTCGGGATTTGCACGATGCGAACGTCGCGGGCGCGCCGGGCGTCCAATCATCCGGTCTGGGCCGACGCCGGAAGGGACGCATGACTTCGATGCACACATCGCGCCAGGGGCACACGCACCGCAAGACCAAGGTGGCGGCGCGCCGGGGGGTGGGCGGGCACGCATCGTTCGTGCGCGAGTTCCTGCGGAACCCGACGGCGACGGCGGCGATCGCGCCGAGCTCGCGGGTGCTGGCGCGGCGGATGGTGGACGGGATCGACCTGGGCGCGTGCCGGTCGATCGTGGAGTTCGGGCCGGGGAGCGGGGTGGTGACGCGGGCGCTCCTGGAGCGATTGCCGGACGGGTGGCTGGCGCGCGACGGCGGGAAGGGGACGTTCATCGCGATCGAGTACAACCCGCGGATGGCGGCGAAGGTCGCGGAGGAGTTTCCCGAGGCGATTGTCGCGGCGGATTCGGCGGCGAACATCGAGGGGTTGTGCGCGACGCACGGGGTGAGTCCGGGGACGCTGGACGTGGTGATCAGCGGGCTGGGGTGGGCGTCGTTTCCGCCGGCGCTGACGACGCAGATCCTGGAGGCGACGGTGCGGACGCTCCGGCCCGGGGGCCAGTTCCGCACGTTCGCGTACCACGTGGGGCTGGTGAAGAAGAACGCGTGGCACCTGCGGGCGGAGCTCAAGCGGCTGTTCGGGACGGTGGAGACGGCCCACGGGGCGTGGGCCAATCTGCCGCCGGCGTTTGTGTATCGGTGCGTGAAGTAGGGTGTGTCGGGGCGCGCTGTGACTATGCGAGATCGAAGAGGATGACCTCGGCGTCGTCGGTTGCGGCGATGCTGAAGGCGGTCTCGTTGCTGATGGCCGCGCCGTCGCCCTGGGTGAGCGATTGGCCGTTGAGCGTGACGCTGCCGCGGGAGACCTGGACCCAGGCGTTGCGGCCGGGCTTGAGGTCGAGGGAGATCGTCTTGCCGGGGTCGAGCTCGGCGACGTACATGCGGGCGTCCTGGCCGATGGAGAGGGAGCCTTCGTCGGAGTCGGGGGAGGCGAGGAGCTGGAGCTTGTTGCGGCGGCCTTCGGCGGGGAACTCCTTCTGGTCGTAGGCGGGCCTGGTGTCGTGCTCCTTGGGGAGGAGCCAGATCTGGAGCAGGTGCACGGGCTCGGTCTTGGAGCCGTTGTACTCGGAGTGCTCGATGCCGCTGCCGGCGGACATGCGCTGGAGTTCGCCGTGGCGGAGGGAGCGCTCGTGGCCGAGGCTGTCGGCGTGGGCGAGGGAGCCGGAGAGGACCCAGGTGAGGATCTCCATGTTGTCGTGGGGGTGGCGGCCGAAGCCGCGGCCGGGGGCGACGACGTCCTCGTTGAGGACGCGCAGGGCGCGGAAGTGGATGTGTTTGGGGTCCTGGTAGCCGGCGAAGGAGAAGGTGTGGAAGGTGTTGAGCCACCCGTGGTTGAAGTGGCCTCGATCGGATGACTTGCGGACGGTGATCATTGTGACCTCCTGGTTCGAGATAGTTGTTTGAACAAGTATTGTACGCCGCGGGGTTCGCCGTGGTTCGGGCGGTGCGGCTGGAGGGGTGTCCTATGGGCAGCGGCGGCCGACGCCGCCATCGCCGGGGGCCTCGGATCGGCTTCGGGCCTTGACGAGGAGGGCGTTCAGGGCCTTTATCTCCGCCCTGGTGAGGTGGCCGAGCTGGCTCCGATGCAGGTCGAGCAGGGGCCGGTCGATGCGGGCGAGGAGGTCGAGGCCGGGGCGGGTGATGGTGACCGTGACGACGCGGCGGTCGTGCGAGGTTCGCTCGCGCTGGGCGAGGCCGGAATCGACGAGGCGATCGACGAGGCGGGTGACGTCGGGAACCTGGGCGACGAGCTGCTCGCCGATGGTTTGGCTAGGGAGGCCGGCGGGGCCGTGGCCGCGGAGGATGCGGAGGGCGTTGTACTGGGCCTGGGTGAGGCCGTACTTCTTGAGGAAGCGGCCGGTCTCGGCGGTGAGGAGGCTGCAGGTGCGGAGGATGTTGAGGAAGGCCTCGACCTCGGGGGCGTCGAAGGGGCGCTTCTTGCCGATCTCGGGGGCGAGGCCGGTCATGGCTTTGGTGGGCACGGGAAATCCCCCAACAGTTGTTGAAACAAGTGTATGCGGCCCGCGGGCGGCCGGTATGCTGGCGCTCAACCGGAGGAAACCACATGCGCTGGGGACTGGCCGCGACCATCGTGCTGGGAATGACCGCCTCGGGATGGGCTCAGGAACCCGCGAAGGCCGCGCCGCCATCGGCGCCGCCCGCGGCTCCCGGCGCGGCCGAGCAGGCGCCGCCGGATGGGAAGGCCGTGCTGGAGCAGCTCAGGTCTGATGCGGATGCGCTTCGTCCCCTGCTGACCGGGGAGCTGTCGCGGGCGTTTCTGGAAGCGGCGGGTGCGCTTCCCGAGCCGAGCGCCCGCACCGTGCTGCGGGACAAGTCCAGGGCGCACGCGTACACGCCCGAGGAGGCGGCGAGGCTGCCGGAGGAAGACCGGGGGAAGCTGACGGCGCGCACGTTTGATCCGGCGTTTTTCTACTACACGGGGTACGGCTCGCCGCTGATCTACGGGCGCGTGCTGGACATTCTGGGTGCGGCGGGCGTGTCGTCGCTGGCGGGGAAGAGAGTGATGGACTTCGGGTGCGGGACGATCGGGCATCTGCGGATGATGGGCGCGATGGGTGCGGATGTGCACGGGGTGGAGATCGAGCCGGTGTTTCGGGCGCTGTACAGCCAGCCGGGGGATCAGGGGGAGGTTGCGGGCGTGGATGGGGGCCCGGGCGGGCGGATCGCGATGCATGTGGGGCGCTGGCCGGCGGAGCGGGAGATCGTGCGCGCCGTTGGGGGCGAGTACGACATCATCACGAGCAAGAACACGCT
>DASZWV010000535.1:0-6120 GCA_035546115.1 Phycisphaerales bacterium | reverse complement strand
CGCCGAGCTCGGCATCGGCCACCGCCTGCACGAGCTTCCCGCCTCGGCCACGCAGGTGCAGATCGCGGCCAAGGTTGCCGAACTCAATCGCGATCCGACGACCAGCGCGATCATGGTGCACATGCCCCTTCCGGCGGGGGTCGATCCGTTCATCATCCAGGCCCTCATCGACCCGGCCAAGGACGTCGAGGGGGTGAATCCGGCGAACATCGGGAACATCGTCTACGGACGTTCCAGCCATTCCCCGTGCACCGCACTGGCCGTCATTCGCTTGGTCGAGCACACCGGGCTGGAACTCCGCGGCAAGATGGCCGTGGTGGTGGGGGCCTCCAATCACGTCGGCAAGCCCATCGCCGTGCTCCTGATGCGACAGGATGCGACCGTGGTCTCGTGCAACAAATGGACGCCCGACCTGCCGCACCTCACGATTCGGGCCGATGTCCTGGTGGCCGCGGCCGGGGTGCCGGGGTTGATCACTCGCGCCATGGTGAAGCCGGGGGCGGTGGTGGTGGATGTGGGGGTGAACCGCGTCCGCAATGTCGAGGGGGCGATGAAGACCGTGGGCGATTGCGAGTACGAGGCCCTGCGGGTCCCGGGGGGGGCATCGTGGATCACGCCCGTCCCCGGGGGCGTCGGGCCGATGACCGTGGCCATGTTGCTCGCAAACGTCGTGGAGGCGGCCGAGCGGCAGGCAGGACTTGCCGGGTAACCAAGGCGGGGACGGGCCCCGAATGGGTTATTCCCCTGTTCGTTCAATCAGGGCCCCGGCGAAGGCCGACAAAGCGGTAGGAAACACGGCTTTTGGAATATGTCGGGGTGGTCTACGTTGACCCCGTGTGGGGGCCGCCCTTGAATGATAAGGAATAGGACCGAGGCGCTGGGAACCGCCCGCCCATCGCTGGCTCCAGCATGATCGGAACTCCATGACGCTTGCTTTTATCGACCTCTTCGCCCCACAACACCTGCTGCTCATCGCCCTCGTGTGCCTGCTCATCTTCGGGCGGCGCCTACCGGAGATCGGTCGCAGCATGGGCCGCGGGATCACCGAATTCAAGAAGGGTCTGCGCGAGGCGGGTGATGAGATCTCCGGGCAGCCGCAGGATCCGTACCAGCAGCAGCAGCAGCAGGGCTACAACCAGTTCCCGCAGGGCCAGCAGCAGGCACTCCCGCCGAATCGCCCCCCGCAGCAATATCAGCAGCCGTATCCGCAGCAGCAGCAGTATCCCCAGCAGGGCTACCAGCAGCAGCAGGGGTATCAGCAGCCGGGCCAGCAGGGCTATCCACAGCAACAGCCGATGTCGCAACCGCGCATGCAGCAGGGTCCCGGCCAGGCTCGCGTCACGCGCAACGACATAGTCGATTAGGGCGGCGCGACTCTGAGGAAGGTGCCCTCCGGAGGCGCGTGCGTTTCGGCACGGGCCACTGTGCCTGTTCAGAAGGCCCGCGCACCTTGTCGGCCGTCCCTTCCCCGATACAATCGGCCCAACACCTCATTGCCGAGGTAGCTCAGTCGGTTAGAGCGGAGCATTCATAACGCTCAGGTCGGCGGTTCGAGTCCGCCCCTCGGCACTTTCACGCTTTTTTCCACGCGGCGGGGTACCGTGTGCTCTTGGCCTGTCGGCCGAAGGAGTGCACGGAGATGCTGATCACCGCGCTGGCACTGACGATTGTCCATCTGGCCCTGGCCCAGGCCCCGCCCGCGGGCCGTGGATCCGACGCGCCGGCCGTCGAAGTGTTCCGCGACCCATCGCGCAGCCCCGACGAACGCGCCGCCGACCTGCTCGGCCGCCTCACGCTCGGCGAGAAGATCTCACAGCTGGTGAACGACTCGCCCGCGATCGAGCGGCTGGGCATCCCGGCGTACAACTGGTGGAGCGAGTGCCTGCACGGGGTCGCGCGGGCCGGACGAGCGACCGTCTTTCCGCAGACCATCGGGCTCGGCGCAACCTTCGACGACGACCTGGTCAAGCAGATCGCCGCGGCCATCGCCGATGAGGCCCGTGCCAAGCACAACGCGGCCATCGCCGCCAACGGCGGGAACAGCCCGCAGTACAGCGGCCTCACGTTCTGGACCCCGAACATCAACATCTTCCGTGATCCACGCTGGGGCCGCGGCCAGGAGACCTACGGCGAGGATCCGTTCTTGACGGGCGTGCTGGGCGCCGCGTTCGTCCGCGGTTTGCAGGGAGACGATCCGAACCACATCAAGGCCGCGGCGTGCGCCAAGCACTTCGCCGTGCACAGCGGTCCGGAGCCGCTCCGGCACAGTTTCGATGCGGTCGTGAGCCCGATGGACCTGCGCGAGACGTACCTGCCCGCCTTCCACGATCTCGTGAAAGCGGGCGTGGCGGGGGTCATGTGCGCGTACAACCGGCTCGACGGCGAACCCTGCTGCGGCAACGGCACCCTGCTGGGGGACATCCTGCGGAAGGAGTGGGGATTCGAGGGATACGTCGTATCGGATTGCGGGGCGCTCTACGACATGTACCAGGGGCACAAGACGTCGAAGGATGCCGCGAAGGCGGCCGCCCTCGCGGTGAAGACCGGCGTGAACGTCGAGTGTGGGCACGTGTACTACGAACTGCCCAAAGCGGTCGAGCGCGGTCTGGTGATGGAGAAAGACATCGATGCGGCCCTCCTCCCCGGCCTGCGCGTACGGATGCGCCTCGGGCTCTTCGATCCACCCGGGAGCGGGCCGTACGACAGGATCGGGATGGATGTGGTCGATTCGCCCGCGCATCGGGCGCTGGCGCACCGGGCGGCGGTCGAGTCGATCGTGCTGCTCAAGAACAAGGACGGCGTGCTGCCGCTGAAGAAGTCGATCAAGCGGCTGGCGGTGGTTGGGCCGAACGCGGCCAGCGTGCAGGCCCTGCTGGGCAACTACAACGGGCTCTCGTCAAGCATGGTGACCGTGCTGGAGGGGCTCATTGGCCACTCGCCGGAAGGGTGCAGCGTGGAATACACGCAGGGATGCCTGCTCAACGAGAAGACGGGCGGAAGTGGGGGAGCGGTGTGGATGTCGCAGGGCGCGGACGCCGTCGTCGCCGTCATGGGCATCACGAGCCTGCTCGAGGGCGAAGAGGGCGACGCCCTCGCGAACACCAACGGCGGCGATCGCAAGGACATCGGCCTGCCCGCGAACCAGGTCGAGTTTCTCAAGGAACTCCGTCGCGGTGTGCACATCCCGATCATCGTCGTGCTCACCGGCGGTAGCCCGATCGCCTGCCCGGAAGTGCACGACCTAGCCGATGCGGTGCTCATGGCCTGGTATCCGGGCGAAGAGGGCGGCGCGGCGGTCGCCGATGTGCTCTTCGGCGATGCCAACCCGAGCGGGAAGCTGCCGGTGACGGTGCCCAGATCGCTGGAGCAGCTTCCGCCGTTCGAGGACTACTCGATGTCCGGCGAGAAATCCGGCAAGGGCCGGACCTATCGGTACATGACCGATGAGCCGCTGTATCCATTCGGATTCGGACTCTCGTACGCGAAGTTCGAGTACCAGGATCTCCGGAAGCTGGTCGAGCCGGCGGGTGAGCAGGAGATGGGGACGCTCGAGGCCGTGGTGCACAACTCGGGTCCGGTCGACGGCGATGAGGTCGTCCAGCTCTACATCACGCCGCCCGCCGGAACGAAGGATGCGCCGCAGGCATCGCTCAAGGCGGTGCGGCGAGTGCACGTGCCGGCCGGGGAGACCGAGCTCGCCAGCTTCAAGGTCACCCGCGAGATGTTCGAGGTCGTCAACGGCAAGGGCGAGAGGGTGGTGCTTAAGGGCGAGTACACGGTGCAGGTTGGCGGATGCTCCCCGGGCAGCCGGGGGCTGGAGCTGGACGCAACGCCGATCTTGTCGGTGAAGATCCGCGCGGAATGACCGTGCGCAGAGTCCCGGCGGTCTGCTCAGCCTCAGATTGCCCCACTCTCGGCGCGCCTTGACCGGCATCGCGCGGCCGACTACATTCCACCCAGCATCAAGAGTCCCGGGAAGCGAGTGCTTGCCCGGGCGGCAACCGAGCCGTGTTCTGAAACACATGGCCGCGGTGCCGAGGCTGGCCCCTGAGCGGGGCACACCGATGCGGCCGATTTTCCGGCCTCTCCCAGAAGGGAAAGGCGGGAAACCAAGGCAAAAACGACGGCGATGTCCGCCGTCTCCCCGCTCAACACGCCCGCCGATGCTTGATGCCGTGAGGAGTTCACGGCCATGTCGCGTTTCACTTCCATCATCGATGCCCGCATCGAATCGCAGAGCTCTGCGCTGCCGCTCGCAACCCGGGCCCTGCACGGGGCGGTTCAGTCGGCCTCCGGCTCATCTCCGCCGAAGGCTCGCACGCCACGCTCCGGACCGCTCGTCGGGGCCTTGGCGCAGACGACCACGTTCCACCAATCGAAGATCGGCCAGACCGGGCACTCGTACTCGCGCGTCAGCAATCCGAGCGTGGATGAGTGCGAGGTCGTGCTCGGTGCGATCGAGGATGCTCCGCCGGCCGTCGCGTTCGGCACCGGGCTCGGGGCGGAAACCGCCCTGTTCCTCGCCCTGCTCAAGGCGGGCGATCACGCCGTGGTTGGCGATGCAATCTACGGCGGCACGACGCGTCTGTTCCGCCAGGTGCTCAGCGAGCTCGGCGTCATGAGCACGTTCGTGGACACCAGCGATCCCACGAACGTCGAGCGGGCCATCACGCCCCGCACCAAGCTCGTCTTCATCGAGACGCCCGCGAATCCGACGCTCCGGCTCACCGACATCGCGGCGATCGCCGCCGTCACGAGGAAGGCGGGCGTGCCGCTCGCCGTCGACAACACGTTCCTCACCGCCGTTCTCCAGCGCCCGCTCGAGCTCGGCGCCGACATCAGCGTCTATTCGACGACCAAGCTCATCGAGGGCCATTCCGCGGCCTGCGGAGGGGCGATCGTCTCTCGCGATAACGCGCTGCTCGACAAGGTCCGCTGGATCCGCAAGTGCACCGGCGGCATCCAGGCCCCGCTCAACGCCTGGCTCACCACCCGCGGCCTCAAGACGCTCCCGCTCCGCATCCGGCAGCAATCCAAGAACGCCCTGCTCATCGCCGCGTGGCTGGCCCAGAATCCCCACGTCGCCGCCGTGAACTATCCCGGCCTGACGGACTTCCCGCAAGCCGAACTCGCCGCACGCCAGCACCTCGAGGGCCTGCACGGAAACGTGATCTCCTTCGAGGTCGTCGGAGGGGCCGCGGCCGGCAGGCGAGCACTCGAGGGCGCCCAACTCTGCGCGCTCGTCGAGCATGTCGGCTCCGTCGAAACACTCCTCACACACCCGGTGACGATGACGCACGCGGATGTTCCGCCCGACCAGCGTCGCGCCGCGGGCATCACCGATGGGCTGATCCGCCTCTCCGTCGGCCTCGAGGAGCCGGAAGAGGTCATCGCCGACCTCGACCAGGCAGTTCGGACGGCGCATCTCGCCGACGAGCTCGGCGAACCCATTGCTCCGGAGCCCTTCGCATCGTCACACCTGCCGCAGCGACTCAGCGGCGCGATCAGCGTCTCGCCCGAGCTGATCCAGAAGGGAGGCCCGGCATGGCTCGCCCGCTGATCGTGCTCAAGTTCGGCGGCTCCGTGCTCCGCTCGGATGACGACCTCATCCGTGCGGCGCGAGAGACCGAATCGTGGATCGACCGCGGCTGGAACGTGGTCGCGGTCGTCTCGGCCTTCGAGGGCGTCACGGACTCGCTCGTCTTGAAGGCGAAGGCCTTCGGAAACGCCCCGCTGCCGGAGGCCCAGGCGTTGCTCACCGCCACGGGAGAGCTGCAATCCGCATCGCTCCTCACGCTCGCGCTGCACCGCGCGGGCGTCCGGGCGACGGTCGCTCCGCCCTGGTCGATCGGCCTCCGCGCGACAAGCGGCGACGATGGGCCGCTCGACGCATTCCCGCTGTCGCTCAACGCCGCGGCGGTTCGCGTCGCGCTCGAAGAGCACCGCGCCATCGTCGTCCCGGGGTTCATCGGCCTGGATGAGCTCAAGCGGCTCGTGCTTCTGGGCCGCGGCGGCTCGGACCTCTCGGCGATCTTCACCGCCGAGGCGCTCGGCGCCGCCAAGTGCCGGCTCGTCAAGGACGTTGACGGCCTGTACGAATGGGACCCTGCAAAGGAGGGC
>DASZWV010000534.1:0-13406 GCA_035546115.1 Phycisphaerales bacterium | reverse complement strand
TTCAAGGTCGGGATGCTCGCGACCGGAATGAACTGCCCGAGCGTCACCGGCACCGCACCAAGTTTGAGGGAGCCCGCGCCGGGCAAGGTCGTGATCTTGACGGCCAGGAAGTTGTTCGGGGGCGTGTCGTTGGGGTCACTGAACCCGAAGTCGCTCGCGGCGAACGTGTACGTCGCATCCTCGTTGATCGTCACCGTCTTGTCCGCACCCGAAGGCGGATCGTTGATGCCCGTGACGTTGAACGTGAACGTGTTGGGCGACTGGTCCAGATCCAGCCCGCCGTTGGCCGTTCCGCCGTCGTCCTGCACCTGGAACGTGAAGCTTGTGTACGGCGAACCCGTGGCATTCGCGGCGGGCGTGAAGTTGAGGTTCGGAATGCTCGCGACCGGGATGAACTGCCCAAGGGTCACGGGCGCCGCGCCGAGCTTCAACGAACCCGCCGCGGGCAACGTCGTGATCTTCACGGCCAGGAACGCGTTGGCCGGAAGGTCGATCGGATCCGTGAACCCGAAGTCGCCGGCCGCGAAGGTGTAGGAACCGTCCTCGGAGATCGTGACGGTCTTGTCGGCGCCCGCCGGCGGATCGTTCACCGGCGTGACGTTGACCGTCACCGTCGATTCATTCGAATCCGCAAACCCGTCGTTGGCGATGAAGTTGAACGTCGTGTACGGCGATCCGAAGGCGTTGGGAGCCGGGCGGAAGACCACGCGCCCGCCCGCATCGGAAACGCTCGTCCCCGCCGCCGTGATCGGCGCGAACGTGCCGAACTGCAGCAGCTGCCCGACCGCCGGAAGGCCGGAGATGCGGAACGTGATCGTGTTCCCGGGGTCGGGATCATTCGCCAGCAGCGTGATCGTGACGTCGGTGTCCTCGAGCGTGTTCGCGACCTGGTTCGATGTCGTTGGCGCGGTGTTCGCGGCGCGGACCATCGCGAACTCCGACGTGCCCAGCGGCATGCCGGGGTCGGTCGGGAAGCCCCGCACCGCGCCGTCCGGCGCGAGCTCCGTGGCGGTGGCCGTGACGATGCCCTCGCCGGGCGGGAGCGTGACGCTGACCCCGACGGGCACGACGCCCGCCGCGTTCGTCGTGACCTCGGCGAAGCC
Organism: Phycisphaerales bacterium; assembly: GCA_035546115.1. Taxonomy (GTDB): domain Bacteria; phylum Planctomycetota; class Phycisphaerae; order Phycisphaerales; family UBA1924; genus UBA4658. The sequence goes on along the minus strand of DASZWV010000534.1, from coordinate 12,303 downwards.
CAGGTACGTCCGCCCCTCCCCGTAGTTGCTTGGGTCGGCCACCGGATTGGAGAAGAACTCCACGCGGTACTTCGTCAGGCCGATGGCTGTGAGCGTGCCCGTGATGGCGCCGCCGGAACTGACAGCGTCGATCACGGGATAGTTCTGGAGCGAGTTCGGACCGATGCGGACCTGGTTCGCCAGGCCGTTCGGCGTCACGCCGTCGTCCCGCAAATCGATGCCGAGCCCGGTGTTGGCGAAGATCGAGTTGCCGAGGATCGAGTTCGCGATGGAATCGTCGTCGAGCACGAGCACGCCGCCGTGCCCGTTGTTGATGATGGTGTTCCCCTCGCCCGCGTTGACCCCGCCCACGGAGTTCGCCTGGGCGCTCCCGAAGATGCGCACGCCCGCCTGCGCGTTGCCGGCGGCCGCGCCCCCCGGCGTCGCACCGATCATGTTGTTGCGGACCTTGTTCCCGATCGAGCTCAGGCCGGAAATGTCGACGCCGTCGCCGCCCGGTCCCGACTGGGCGCAGATGTAGTTGCGCCCGGTCCCCGGCGCGCCGACCTGGTTCGTCGGAGAGTTCATGATGACAACCCCCGCCCCGGCGTTGCCGATGGGGTTGGCGCCCGTCGCATCCAGGCCGATGTAGCAGCCCATCACGCGGTTGTCGTTGCTCGCGGGGTCCTGGAGCGTGACGCCCGCGGCCCCGTTGCCCGAGATGACGTTCCGGCGTGCCGTCTCGAGCCCCGAGTTGTCACCGAACGCGCCGATGCGGGTGAACGTCGCCCCCTGACGAACGAGCACGCCGCCCATCTGGTTGGGGATCGCCGTGGCGCCCATCGCGTCCAGGCCGATGTAGTTGCCCTGCACGAGATTCGAATAGGCGCCCGTGCCGTTGATGATGATGCCCTGCGCGGCGTTGCCCGAGATGACGTTCCGCTCGCCGACCGACGTTCCACCGATGAGCGTTCGGTTGGAATCGTCGAGCATGACCCCGACCATGTTCGGCAGTTGCCCCATGCCGTTGGCCCGGATGCCGACATAGTTGCCCGACACAAAGTTGTTCGAGCCCTGGCTGGAGAAGTCGATTCCGACGTTGGTGTTGCCCGAGACGACGTTGCGGGCGGCATCCGGGCTCGTGGTCGTCGGGTTCGAACCGATCTGGTTCGACGTGCCCGACACGACCCAGATGCCGTTGAAGTTCGGGATGGCGACCGTCCCCGACACGTCGGTGCCGACGTAGTTCCCGGAGATGATGTTGGAGTTCGACTCGATGTAGATGCCGGTCTGGAGGCCCGTGCGGTTGCTGCCGCCGATGACGTTGCGCTCCGCGTCATCCATGAACCCGTCGGCGTTGCTGCCGATCAGATTGGAGTTCGCCGTCGGCGCGATCCAGATGCCGATCTGGGCGTTGCCGCGATTGGTCACCCCGTCCAGCCCGATCCCCGCGTAGCACCCGTAGATCCAGTTGCGCAGGCCCGAACGAGACGAGATCTTGAACCCGACGGCGTTCGATGTGCCGAGGAAGTTGTTCACCGCCAGGCCGCGCAGGATGCAGTCGGACCACTGGATGTCCAGGCCGATCGCGTTCTGGATATTGCCGCCGTCAATCTCGACCAGGGGCGGGCCGTGGTACGAGTTGCCCCCCTGGCTCCAGCCGTCGATGAAGCAGATGCGGGTGATCGTGGGAAGCGGGCTCTTGGGAACAATCGTCTTCTGCTGGCCAATCGTCGGGATGGCGAACTTGATGAATCCGCCGCCGGCCATGTTGTTGTCGCTGATCGCCTGACGCAGCGACCCCGCTCCGGCGTTGAGCGTGTTGGTCACCAGATACCGCTGGGTCTCGAACGCGCCGATGTCGACCGTCGCGACGCCGTCGTTGTTGCCGTCGGCGGGGCGGGGCTGGCCGCGCTGGTCCGTGGCCGGAGAGTCCGCGTTGGATCCCGTGTCCAGCGCCGGCGAGTCGGGCTTGAGCGAGAACGTCATCGTCAAGCCGCCGTTGGTATTGATGGGCGTCAAGCGTGGGTCGGTGACGCCGACGATGTTCCCCGCAACACCATTGGTGAACGGACCTCCCACGCCCACGAGGTTGTTGTTGCCGGTGGCCGTCTGCGTGTCGGCAAGATCACGGAACGTGCCCCCGGAGATGTTTCCCGAGAGGATCGTGTTCTTGACGCTCATGCCCATCATGCTCGCGTCGTGGATGACGCCGTCCCCGGCGGTGGTCGAGTTGTTCGACGTGATCGTGCACGCGAGGATCGTCAGGGTCGCGTTCTGGTACCCCAGGCCGCCGCCCATCTCGGCGATGTTCCCGCTGAGCGTCGAGTTCGTCATCGAGAGCGAGCCGCCGACCGCATCCACGTACACGCCCCCGCCCTTGCCGTCGAACGCGAGGCTGTTGTCGTTGATCGTCGAGGTGTTGATCGTCACCGTGTGCGGTCCCGAGCCGCCGGCGACGTAGAGCCCGCCGCCGAAATGGCCGACGCCGGTTCCCGTGGTCGTGTTTCGCGAGAACGTCGAGCCGCTGACGTTGACGGTGGCCGACCCGGTGAACCTCGTCACCGATACGCCGCCGCCGATGTTCATCGCGTTGTTCGCGAAGATCGACGAGTTGGTGATGGTCAGCGACGCGTTGCCCGCGCCCATCATCGACACGCCGCCGCCCGCGTTGTCCGCGTTGTTCAGGTAGATCGAGCACGAGTCGATCGTGAGCGAGCCGCCCACCGCCGAGATCGCGCCGCCGTTCACCCCGTGACCGCCCGTGAAACTCAGGCCCGAGATGTGCACCGTGGGCGTGCTGGTGATCGTCATCAGCGTGATCTGCGGCGGGCCCGAGAACGGATCCGGCTGCAGCACCACCTGGGTGCTGACCGGTCCCGTGATCGTCACGTCGTCCGTGATCGTCAGCGTCGTCTGCAGATACACGAACGCCGGATTCGGCGGGCTCGCGAGGCTGAACACGATCGTGTCGGCGCCGGGGTTCGCGTTCGCCTGGATGATCGCCTGCCGCAGCGAGCCCGCGCCGGAATCACCAAGGTTTGTCACGGTGTACGTGGCCGCGCGCGCCGATGTGGCCATCGCCGAGGTCATCAGACCGACAGCAAGCGCCAAGAGCGTTCTCGAACTTGCACGAACCGACATGGCGTCTCCACAACCCCTGTCCGAGCACGGCACGCACAAAGACCGGAATAGCCGGCCTGTCCTTCGGGACAACCGGAACAAGCCGCGCATTCCGTCGCGCGAGACCTATTAGAACACGGACACCCCCCTCATTCAAGCGAGAAAGCCCCAGATCGGTATCGGAAACCCCTCTTTCTGGTTATGGGCCGGCAAACCAGCCTGGGTTAGAAGACACCCCAGATCAACAATCCTACCAGAGCCAGAACGACGACCACGACCAGAATCAGCGCGAGCGAAGTGGCCAAGGAGTTCTTCTGCTTGATCATGAGTTGTTCGCCTCGATCGATTCACCCCAAGGGTGCTACCTATTCCCCGGGAACATACGAAACCACTCCTTCCCAGGGCGAACTGGCAGATGCGTACTTCCGGCGGGGAATACGGCCGCCAAGATAGCTCAGTCTCCCGGCAATCGTGGCATGTCGCATGGCACGAGCCATCACAACGGGGTCCTTCGCGTGGGCGATCGCCGTGTTCAAGAGAACGCCGTCGGCGCCGAGTTCCATGGCCACCGACACATCCGAGGCAGCCCCGACGCCCGCATCCACGATCACCGGATAACCGGGGTCACCCTGCTTGAGAAGCTCCAAGCACAAGACAACGTTGTTCGTGTTGAGCACCCCTTGGCCGGAGCCGATCGGCGATCCCGCGGGCATGACGGCCGTCGCCCCCGCTTCCTTGATCCGAACCGCGGCGATCGGGTCATCCGATGTGTACGCCAGCACGTGGAACCCCTCCGCGGCAAGCACGCGCGTGGCCTCGACCGTCCCCAGGGGGTCCGGCAGCAGCGTCTTCTTGTCGCCCAGCACCTCCAACTTGACCCAGTTCGCCCCCGGATTGTCGAGTTGCCCGAGAATCTCTCTGCCCATGCGGGCCACCCGGACCGCATCCTCCGCCGAAAAGCATCCCGCCGTGTTGGGCAGGATGGTGTATTTCGACAGGTCGAGGTGCTCGAGAAGCGATTCGCCCTTCTCGTTGTACAGCCTCTCTCGCCGCACCGCAACGGTGATAACCTCCGCGCCGCTGGCCGCCAGGGCCTGTCGCATCACATCGAAACTCGCGTACTTGCCCGTCCCCGCGATGAGCCGGCTGGAAAACGACCTCCCGCCGATGGCGAGCGGGCGATCCGATGGATCGACGACCGGGGGCAGAGTCGAAGCCTGGTGACCGCTGAGTGCCACTTCATCCCCCTCCCACGAGCGTGACGACCTCGACGCGATCGCCGTCCCGGAGACTCTCGCTGGGATGCGTGGCCCGGGGCACGAGCCGCTTGTTCACCTCGACGGCGCACGCAACGCTCTCAAGCCCCAGCTCGCGGACCAGATCGGCGACGGATGCCCCATCGGCGAGCGGCTTTGACTCTCCGTTGACGACAACGTTCATGGATGGACTGTAGGAGTTGCCCGACCCCTTGGGTGCACCGCGGCGTGGGGGATCGCCCGCGTGCGCGATTCACGCATCGCCGTACGATGCTCGACCCGCTCTGTCCACGCTCATGGATCGAATCCTCCAACGCATCGCCTGCTCGCTCCTGGTGCTTGGCGTCCTCCTCGGGGCCATGGGAAACGCCGGATGCTCTCGCCAACGCGAGTACAGCCAGTCGTCCCCCGACGAAACCCTGAAGTCAGCGATCGCGATGATCAAGGCGGGCGACACCCGCCGCCTGAGCGATCTGATCTACGCCGAAGGACCCGAGATGCGGGCGGTGCTCAACCGCCTTGGGGGGCTCCTGGGCGACATGCAGAAACTCTCCGTTGCCTCGGCAAAGCGGTTTCCAGCCGACTTCCAGAAGCTCCAGGACGACGCCGCGGCGGCCGCCGCCGATCCCAAGAACAAGTCGCTCGTCGGCCAGCTGATGGTCTCGATGGGGTCCTTCGATCCGTCGAGGGCCGGCTCGCATCGGCCGAGCCCCGACGACCTGCGAAACGCCTTCAGCGCGCTCCTGGCCGATCCATACGGCTGGCTCGAGCGCAACGCCCCGAGATTGAGCACCATCAAGACCGCCGACGACACGGCGAGCGTGATGTTCGACGGCGAGCCGGCGATCCCCGTCGTAGGGCTCCCGATGAAACGCGAGAACGGCCGGTGGTACATCGTGCTCCCGATCAACATGCCGCCGATCTCGAACGTCATGCCGCGAACGAAGGACCAGTGGTCCATCCTCGGATCCGTGCTGCACGTGACCGACAACGCGGTGCGGCAGCTCACCGACGATGTGAACAGGGGCGGCGTCGCGGGGCTGAAGAACCTCACGGACAAGTTCCAGGAGAAGATCCTCTTCCCGATCGCGATCGCCTTCGCCGCGTACGCGAAGGAACTGGACGTCGTTTCTCGAGTCGACCGGAGGCTCAACGCCGTTCGGTCTCGATCGCGAGCCTGGATCGAGGCTCGCGCCAAGGCCGGAGGCGAAGATGCGCCGCGCGTGTCGCCGCGACTCGCCGAGGCGATCATGACCGTGGCCCCCGAGCGGATCGAGAAGATCGTGCGGGCCAACAAGCCCCTCCGCGTGGATTCCATGAACGACGCCGAGTTCGAAGAACTCGTTTCCGGCTGGCTTGCCGACGCCGGCCTGCACATCCGGTTCGATCAAGACCTCGGACCCGACCAGGTAGACAAGGCGATCTCGGCGTGGCGCGAGGAGCGGAAGTCTCGCCTCGCGAGCGGCAAGCCCGGCAAGGGCAAGTAGCCCTTCCTACGGAACCAGCACGTTCAGAACCCCCGGCAGCACCCGAATGTCGAGCCCGTGGCGCCCGCGCGGACGCATGGGAACTCCCCCCGCGGCCTCACCGTCGATCTGCAACGGCCACTCCTTGTCGACGTCCACCTCGATCGCTCGTCCCTGGCCGATCACGATCCCCGACATGTGCGTGTGGACACCCGCCGCCGACGCGAGGAGCCATCTCGCAAGCCCGATCGACGTGCGATACGGAAAGAACACCACGTCGAGCTGTCCATCGCTCATGTCCGCATGGACCGCCGGATCGAGACGCGCCGCGTACTGCCGACTGTTCGCAACCACGAGCAGGCCGTGCGAATCGCCCACGACAAGTCGACCGTCGATCCGCACGCTCACCCTGGCGACACGGGCGTTCATCAGCTCGCTCATCGCGCTCCGGACGTAGTCCGCACGCGTCACGCCGCCGCGCCGTCCGGCGGCGACCCTCTCGACCACGCACGCGTCGAATCCGACGCTCGCCATGAGGCCGAACGGCCGGCCGTTCACCTCTCCGGCATCGCACGCCCGGACTCGCCAATTCTCGATCGCACGAACGAGTCGGCTCGGCTCGCTGGTCATGCCGAACTCCCGCGTGAACAGGTTCTCCGTGCCCAGCGGAAAGTGATACACCGCGACACCCGACGCGATGATCGCGGGGAGCGCGTGATGCAGCGTTCCGTCGCCGCCCGCGGCGACCAGCAGCCGGCTCGATCGCAGCGCGCCGAGCAGTTCCTCCCTCGCGAGGCTCGTTCCCGCCGCCAGCCGAACGACCTCGTGGCCCGCGTCCGACAACGCCTCCGCAAGCCGGTCCGCCGAAGCCGCGCCCGTGCCGCGCCCGGACTTCGGGTTGTTCAGCAGCACGATGTTCATTCAGCGCAGCCAGGACCGGATCAGGGCGTCCCCGACCATGACCATCAGGAGCAGCGGAAGGTGCATGATCGAGGCGAAGAACACGCGCCGAGCATCCTTGAGCGAACGAGACCGCCACAGTCTTGCCGCGAGCCACACGTAGACGGTCCCCGTGCCGAGCGCAACCGCCACCGTCGTCCAGCCCAGCGTCGATCCCAGCGGCGATCGGAGCACCAGCGCTGGCGCGAGCGTCGCGGGAATCAGCAGGATCGCCCAGAGCAGGATCGTGCTCGCGGTGCAATGGCCGTCCGGATCGGAGATCGGGAGCATCCGATACCCGCCCTTGGCATAGTCGTCGCGATACATCCACGCGATCGCCAGGAAGTGGGGGATCTGCCACACGAACATGAGCGAAAACAGCGACCACCCTCCAACTTCCAGCAGCGGCGCAACAGTCCAGTGCCCGCCCCACAGCGCATTTCCCGACTTCGCCGCCGCCCACCCGATAAGCGGCGGAAGTGCGCCGGGAATCGCTCCGATCAGCGTGTTGATGGTCGTCACAGGCTTCAGGGGCGTGTACAGAAGGACATAGATCAGAATCGTCGCCAGCGAGACAAGCGCCGGCGCCAGCCCCAGCAGGCCCAGAAGCCCTACTCCGGCGATCGACAGAACGATCCCCCAGCCAAGGGCGTGGCTCGGGTGCACGCGCTCGGTTGGCAAGGGTCGGGCGCATGTCCGCGGCATCGCCGCGTCGCGGTCCCGCTCCCACCATTGGTTCAGAGCGTTCGCCCCGGCGGCCGAAAGCCCGGTGCCAAGCAGGCACGCGAGGCCTCGAACCACAAGGTCTTTCCACTCCCAGGTCTGCGCTATGGCCCCGAGCGCGAACCCCACGCCCGAAGTGATCGTCACAAGCCGCGTGATGCGCGGCTTCGTCAACTCATACACCGCTCGCAGGCCCGCCGGTCCAACCTCTCGCGCAGCGCCGCTCTGGCTGGAGGGCGGAGGGGCGGGTGGCGAGGCGGTAAGAGACATTCGGTTGGCAAGGATAAGCGCGGTGCGCGGCCTTGACATCTCCGCCGCAACCGAATGCTGAAAGCACCGGGGCGTCGGTCCGACCGAACCCAACCCCGGTGCGACGCTTACGATTGTACGGGTTTGTCCCGGTAGCTCAGCTGGATAGAGCAGCCGCCTTCTAAGCGGCAGGTCGGGCGTTCGAATCGCCCCCGGGACGCTTTGGGTGCGACTTGCCGGTTCATGGGACGTGCCTCGCGACGCACCGCGCATCACGCGTCCGCGAGCAGGCATGAGCCACGAAAGCCAATTTATCGGTTGCGGCCGGCGTGACCTGGCCTCATGGAGGGTTACGGCGGGTTACGGGCACCCGGCGAACCAAGCATCAAGGAAATCGAAGAGGTCCTGCTCGGTAATGCCGCCCACGCCATTGAAGTCGCTCCGCAGGTCGCCCGCGAACCAGGCGTTGAGGAAGTCGAAGATGTCCTGGACGGTGATCGACCCGTCGTGATTGAAATCCACGGGACAGGCGTGGAAGGTCAGGCTGATGTTGTCGTACGCGGCGACGGGGCCGAACGCGCCGACCGTGCCGAGCCGGAACTGGGTGGGCAGTGCCCCGCTCGGGGCTGCGCCGCCGCCGAGATACCAGCCCGTGGGCGTGACGGTCGTCTGAACCCCGGTGGACAAGTCGGTGATCGAGACCGAGGTGATGAGGTTGCTGTCGAAGGACCAGCTCACGCTCTCGCGGTACCAGTGTCTGGCCAGAAGATTTCCGAACGCCGGGTCGGGGAGGACGGGAGTGGAGGCCGCGACCCCCGCGGCGTTGGCTGGCACGAACATGGAGTTCCAGGCCGTCCCGGCGGTGGAGGTCCAGAAGCTGCGGGTCGTGAAGGTGCGCGTGCCTCCGAGGAGCGAGACGCCGCCCATGTTGCCGGTACCGGGCGTGCCGGTCCCCGTGTAGGTCATGGCGATGTCCCAAGTCGCGGTCCACGTGCCGCCGGTGGTGAAGGTGACCGGGTGCTGCGTCGCGGATGTGCCGCAGGTGAACTGGCCCAGGACGACGACGCACCCGCTCATCCCGTACGCGAACTGCAGCCCGCTCTGCGGCGAGGGAGGGATATTCAGGAAGTTCCCCTCCAAGTCGATCACGTTGAAATCCAGCGAGCCCACGCTCACCGCCCAGCCGTCCTGCCCGGTGAGATACTCGCCGGAGTAGCACGTGGGGAACTCGAAGTTCGAGCTGAACTGGGCGCGAGCGGTTTGGGCAACGATGATCGCGACGAGTGCTGCGGCATAATGTGCGGGCGAGCGAAGAAACGGCATGTCTGGTCTCCTGGTCTCGTTCGGTCGAGATGGCGCCCGGTGCCCCCAGCGAATGCGTGGGGTCACTGGCCGCGGATCGCGGTCACCATCGGAGCGCCGGTTGTCGATACGTCGGATCCGCTGTGGGCGCCGACGAGGATGATGCGGCCCGAGAGATCAACGGTGAGGCCGCGGGCCTCGTCGTATTGGCCGGGCCAGCCCGCGAGCTGGCTCAAACCGCTGCCCCAGGTGCCGAACGAGCCATCCATCAGTCCGCTCGGCGTGAACCGAAACACGGCCTGATCGGGGTTGGGGTGCCCGCTGGAGTCGAGGGTGCCATCGGGCCATGAAAGCGGGATGAGCACGCTGTTGTCGGGCTGCAGCGCGATACCGGTATAGTTGGCAACTCCGCCGGCGGGGAGCGCCATGCTGGTCCACCCGGAGCTGTAACCGCCGAAGGTTGGGTCCAGCGAGCCGCTTGGGGTGTAGCGTGCAAGGTAGACGGTCTGGCCCTGCGAGGCCTCCAGGATGATCCGCCCGTCGGAGGTGAGGGCGAGGGAGCGGGGGAAGTCGCGGCCTCCCGAGAAGGAGAAGCTGCGCTTGCCGCCGACGCCGAAGGTGGTGTCCAGGGACCCGCTCGGCAGGTACCGGGCCATCACTGCCTGTGTGCTGCTGTAGCTGGCCACAAGGAACTTGCCGTCGGGCTGCAGAGCCAGGCAGCCCGTGCCCACCACCCAGGAGTCATTCTGGGCGTCGATGAGATAGCCGGGCGTCGCTTTGCGCCCCGTGCTTGCGAAGGTCGTGTCCAGGGAACCGTTGGGGTTCAGTCGCGCGATGGTGACGTTGTAGTAGCCGTTCAGGTTCTTCAAGCTGTAACCGGCAGCGACGATCTTGCCGTCGGGCTGGATGGCGAGCGAGCCGCCGCGCCAGTATCGATTTTTGAACAGGGCCATGGAGAGGCGCCCGCCGGTCCCGAAGCTCGTGTCCGGGGCGCCGTCCGCGGTGAAGCACGCAAACTGGAACACAGTGTCCATGACCACGATGCGGCCGCCCGGCCCGAGGGCGCCAGAGTTAGCTCCGTTTCCACCTTCGATGTAGGGTGCGTTGAATCCTCCCGTCGGCCGGAGATATGACTGGCTGGCGCTCCCCGCCTGGCCGAAGGTCGTGTCAACGGAGCCGTCGAGATTGAACCGCATAGCTCCGAAGCCGTTCCCCGGCACGTTATCGCATCGTCCAAGGGCCACGATCTTGCCTGTGGACTGTACGACAGCGAGGTTGAAGATGCTGGCCCCGTGGGGGGTGGGGCTCCACACGCCGCCGGTCACCAGGACGGGCCCGCCGCCGAAGGACGGATCGATGGTGCCGGGCTGGGCGAGCGCGGCGGCGGGAAGACCAACTGCAACGGCAATGAACGCGGCTCTGAACAGTGGCATGGGGCCTCCTTGTGCGACGGGGTTCTGGGCGGGGGATTCACCCGGCCAGAAGAAGAAACGCCGCGGCGCTGCGAGAGGGACCAGGAATTTCAAGGTGGAGACGCTATTTGCCCGGCTCAGGGGCGGGCGTAGGCGGCCAAGCGTCGAGCTTCGCCCGCCATTCCGCGGCCTTGGCGTCGTAACCCTTGCCCGGCTCGGCCTTGTGCCACGCCTCATAGAGGTGCACGATGTTCCCCAGCAACCGAAGTTGCACGTTGATGCGCAACGGAGGCGCCGGTGGGGGCACGCGCGGGTCGTCTTTCAAAGCCCGGTACGCATCGAGCAGAAGGGGCTCTGCGTCAGCGCACTTCCCCTGAAGGACCAAGGACTCGCCAAGCATGCTCATCGTGTTATAAGTGATCCACTGGCGTGGGTGCCCATCGGGAAACAGCTTTAGCCGGATCTGGAGGCAATCATGCAGGATCGGTTCGGCTTCCGCACCCGCCGCCGCGGTCGCCTGTCCGAGGAGCGAGTAGCCGAACGCGGACATCGTTTGCGCCAGGTCCGGCGACGTTGGCGGAAGAAGGCGGCGCTGGATCTCCAATGCTTGTTTAAGCACTGTCTCTGCTTCCTTGAAATGACCCCGAGCCAGCGTCGTGACTCCGAGATTCCTCAGAATCACCGCCTCCTCCACATCGTGTTTTTTGGAAAGCCTCAGGTGCATCGCCAAGGCATCACGATAACAACGCTCGGCCGCCTCGTACTCGCCGCGGTCGCCGAGCAAAAGTGCAAGACGATTCAAGCCCGCGACCACGTCGGGATGATCGCCCGGAAAGAGCCGTTGCGCCATCGCGAGCGCACCTCGGATGAACGGCTCGGCCTCGTCCAACGCACCCCGGGCGCGCAACAACTCCCCGAGACGGTCCATTGTCAACCCAACGTCGTGGTTGTCACCCTTGAACAGCCTCTGTCGCATCGCGAGAGTGTCACGGAGGACTCTCTCGGCATCGGCTGCCCGGCCCATGCGTTCGAGGACTCGGGCAAGATTCGAGAGCACGTTGGCGGTATTCTCATTGTCGCTTCCGCTGTACAACCGCTCATTCGTCGCGGCCGCTTCTCTGAACTTGTCCTCTGCCTCCGGCAGGCGTCCGAGATCCACCAGAAAGAGGCCGAGATGGTTCAGTGCGGCGGCGACAACTGGATGGTCGGTGCCCAGCTTGCCTCTCGCAAGCCGGAGGTACTCCTCCCAGAGCGCCAGAGCCTGATCCAGTTTGCCGGCGGACTTGTAGCAACTCGCCAGATCCCGCATACTCCGGAGCGTGTCCGGGTGGTCGATCCCCAGCCTCCCCCTCGCAAGCCGGTAGTTTTCCTCGAGAAGCGGTAAAGCCCGGTCAAGTAGGCCGGCGTTTTCATAGCAGTCACCCAGGTTCTGTCTGCTTGCAAGCGTTTGCGGGTGGTCGACCCCGAGTTTCGCCGTTGTAAGCCGGAAGTTGTCCTCAAGCAGCGGCAGAGCCATGCTCAGCTTGCCGGCAGAGGCGTAGCTCGCCGCGAGATTGTTCATCAACAGGAGCACCTCGGGGTCGTCAACTGGCAGCTTAGCCCTCGCAAGCTTCAGAGCTTCCTCAACCAGTGGCAGCGCCACGTCCATTTTGCCAGCGCTTCGATAACCGTCCGCCAAGTTGTTCATGGCCAAGAAAGTGTCGGGGTGGTCGGCGCCCAGCTTGGCCCTCGTAAGCCGGAGGTTCTCCTCAAGGAGCGGCAAGGCCAAATCAAGTTTGTCAACCTCGAGATAGGTTGCCGCCAAGGTGCGCGTGCACAGCAGCGTGTCCGGGTGATCCGCTCCAAGTCTGGACG
>DASZWV010000533.1:0-7533 GCA_035546115.1 Phycisphaerales bacterium | reverse complement strand
CGCCCGGATTTGAAATCCCCGACCAGGTCGTTCGCTTGTCGCGCAGCAGGTCGTCGAACGAGTATTCGCCGGGTTCGGTCTTGAGGATGAGTGTCGCCATGGCCGCAGAATACGCGCTCCCGGCGCGCCTGCGCACCCGCTCCCCCCGGTGCGTGGGGCGGCGCGGCACGACCGGCACAGCTTCGCGTGAGAATGCTCCGGATGTGCGGGCTGGGAAGCGGGGGCGGGTCGTGGGCCCACGGCGCAATTGACGCTGCGCCAGCGCCGTGAATGACGGCGCGGTCCGGGCCGATGATGCGGACTTGGAAAGATGCGCGGCCGCCGCCGCGCTCCCGGACCCGGAGCAGCCATGAGCCAAGATCAGAACAGCACGGGCACGCCAGCCATTCCCGGACGAGCCAGCGAGGGCAACGGAGCCACGCCGCCGACGGGAGCTTCGGGAAACGACGGCTTTCTCTCGTCGCTCGCGGAGCTGGAGAACCGCATCAGTTCGCTCAAGGCGATGCACGAGCAAGCGACGACGCGCGACATCGAGCACTCGGAGCGTGAGCGCCGGATGGCCGAGCGGGAGGCCTCGCTCGCGGTGAAGGAATCGGCGCTCGCCGAGCGCGAGGCATCGCTGGCCGAACGCGAGCGGTCGGCCGCTCAGACGACGGAGACCTTCGAGCAGAGCCGGGCCGATCTCGACGAGCGCAGCCGCGCCCTGGCCGCCCGCGCGGAGGAACTCGCCGTGCGAGAGGCCGCTCTCGCCCAGCGCGAGGCGACGGCCGCGGCGCAGCTCGAGGATGCCCGCAAGGCCTTCGCGGAGGCGGACCTGCTCTCCAGGCAGATGGCCGAGCGCGAGGCGGTGCTCGCCGAGGAGAACGCGGCGATGATGCGCCGCGAGGACAACATCGAGATGAAGATCGAGGGCGCGGAGCGTCTCCGCGAGCAGATCATGAGCCGGGGAGCCGAGATCGCGGCGCGCGAGGCCAGGATCTCCCGCGAACTGGCGGAGCTCAACGCCCGCGCGAAACAGTTCGAGAACGAGTCGGCCGATCGGCGGGCGGAGCTGGAGCGTGCCGAGGCGGACCTGGCGGAGCGCGAGCGGGCGCTCTCTGCCAGGGCGGTGAAGGCCGAGGCGGAGCTCAACCGCGTTGCGCGCGAGCAGGAGGAGACCGACGCCGCCCGGGCGGACCTCGATTCCACTCGGAGGGACTTGGACGCCGCGAGGGCGGAGATCGATGCGGACCGCGAGGGCCTCGGGGCCGATCGCGCGCGGCTCGAAGCGGGCCTCGAGGAGCTCAACGCCGATCGCGCGGGCCTCGAAGCAGAACGCAAGGCACTGGAGTCGGATCGTGCGAGCGCCGACGCCGCGCGCGAGCGGCTCGAGGCCGAAAGCGCCGCGCTCGCGGAGGGCCGAAAGGAACTCCAAGCCGACCGCGCGGGCCTCGACGCGATCAAAGAAGCTCTCGATAAGGACCGCGCGAGGCTCGAAGCCACCCGCAAGGAGATCGAGGTGGCGCAGGCGAGGCTGGAGGCCGCCCGCAAGGACATCCACGAGAGCCGGGCGGAACTCGTCGCCGCCGGCAAGGACCTCGAGGCCAGGCGTGCGGACATCGCCCTGAAGCGGGAGGAGATCGAGGCGTTCCGTGCCGAGGTTGAGAGTCGCGAGAAGGACATCACCGACCGGGCCCGCCAGCTCGCCGAGAGCCGGGCGGCGTTCGAGAACGACCAGAAGCAGGCCGCCGAGCGGATCCGTGCCGACGAGGAAGCGCTGAACCATCGTGAGGACCAGATCCGCGAGCGGGAGATCGATCTCGCGACTCAGCGCGACGAGCTCGACCGGGAGCGAGCGGGCGTCACCGAGCAGGCCCGGACGCTCGCGGCCCAGCTCAAGGCCCAGGACGACGACCAGGCCGCGGCCATCTGGTCCAACCGCGTCGAGCACATGCAGATCGAGCTCGGCCAGGCCACGGCGGACCGCGCACGGCTGGAGACCGAGGTCGCGCAGCTGCGGAAGAACATCGAGTCGATGACGCAGGAGATCATCGATTCGAACCAGAACCGGGGCGTGCCCGAGGCCGAGGTGCAGATACGGGAGCGCCGCATCGCGGAGTTGACGGCGTCCCTCGAGGAGTCGCGGGTCATCGCGGGCACCCTGCAGGAGCGCATCGACACGCTCGAGAAGAGCGTCAGGGAGGCGGAGGACGCCCGTGCCCGGGAGGCCGAGGGACGGGAGGACGAGACCCGGGCGCACAACGAGCGCTTGGCGGCGCACGCCCGCCAGCTCGACGAGGCGCTCCGGCGGGCCGAGCAGGCCGACGCCGAGAAGAGCGGGATGGTGCCCCGGAGCGAGCACGAGAAGCTCGAGCGGGAGCTCGACGCCGCCCGCGAGCTGCTGGACCAGGCCGAGGCCGATGCGCAATCTCGCGTGCCCGTCGAGGAGGTCGTCAAGCGCAACGAGACGATCTCGAAGCTCGAGAGGGCTCTCGAGCAGGCGGAAGCGGCGGCGGGAGACCTTGCCACGCAGCAGCTGGAGGCGAAGGAGGCGCAGATCGCCGACCTGCGTGAGCGGCTGGCGGAAGCCGTGAGCGATGCGGCGGGCCCCAACTCGCCGGTGGTCAAGGAGCTCGCCCGGATCAGCGACGAGGCCGAGGACCTTCGTGCCCGCCTGCGCGAGGCCGAGCACGCGCTCGAGTCGGCTCGCAAGTCGGCCGAGCCCGACGATCGGGACGAGCTGATCGCCGAGCTCAGGGCGCGGCTGGAGGCGGCCGGGCGGGCGGACGTTTCGTCCACGACAGACGCCGCCGAGAGCAACGCCGAGACGGTCGAGCTTCGTGCCCGGCTCGATGCGGCATTGGCCGAGATCGAGACGCTTCGTGAACATCAAGCCGGTGGGGACGTCGGCGAGGAAACCGAAACCGGCCCATCGGGACCGACCCCCGCGGAGCTCCTGCGTCGCGATCGGTTGCGGCGGTACAAGGGGCTTCTGCAGACGCAGGCCCGCAAGATCGTGGCCGCCCAGGCCGCGCTCCAGCGCCGGCACGCCGACTGCGAGGTCGTTCTCACCAACCGCGCGCGTCTGGTCGAGATGGCCCAGCAACTCGCCCGCGCCGAGAAGCGGCTCACGGCGAGCAAGGCCCGCTCGGGCGCGGTCTCCGCGCTGCTCTATTTCGTGGCGACGCTCGGCATCCTGGCCGGGCTGAGCTGGGAAGTCTCCCGCCGCATCTGGCCCGGCACCTACATCGCCCGCTGCGTGCTCGACGCCGACGCCGGGCGGCGCACGCCCAGCGCCGACGATCTGAAGCAATGGCAGAAGGACTACCAGGACCTGCTCGTCGATCCGCGGCTGATGGAGATGGCCGCGGAGCGCATGCAGCGACGCGGGCTGACGCAGACATCCGATCCGGCCGGCCTGGCCTCCCGCCTCAAGCAGGACCTGTACGTGCAGTCGGCGCATCCGGGCTCGCTCACCGTCGAACTCCGTGGCGAGGGCGCGGAGCGCACGGCGTTGTTCCTCGACACGTTCGTCACTTCGTTCAAGGCGTTCGCCGACCAGTCCCGTGACGAGCGGGCCAACGACATCGGTGTGACCATCGCCCAGGCGGCCACGCCCGGCACGGAGCCCCTGATGGACAAGCGGATCGAGCGTGCCGGGAGCGTCTTTGGCGGCGCCGTGCTCGCGACCGGCCTTGCCGGATTGGTGATCTGGAGTCGCCTGGTGCGGGCCAAGCGCAAGTTTGATCACGCCGCCGCGGTCGAGGCCGCGCTTGAGGAAGTGGACTGGGGCACGCTGGAGGCCTCGATCAAGAAACACTCCGGCAAGGACGGCGCAGCAACGGGCACATCCTGACCGACGCGGTGAGCACCAGCGCGGAAGCAAAGGGCCCCGGGGGTATGCCCAGGGGCCCGTCTTTGTTCCCGCGTTGTTCAGACGGAAGGTTCAGATGCCGCTGGACTTCAAGATCGTCTTGTTCGACCCGCGAAGACGGATCAGGAGTTGCTGCCCGGCCTCGGCGTTGAACTTTGCGACGTCTTCCTTGGCAAGGCCCGAACCGACGGACTTGAAGGTGATGATCGCGTTGGACTCGTGGCCGTTGGAATCGACCACGACGACCTCGTACTCGCCGTCGGCGGGGAGATCCTTGACGATGAGCTGACCGGACTTCTTCACGGAGTCCAAGAGAAGGGAGGCGCGGGCGCCGCGCAGGTCCGGGGCGTCGCTGGCGGGCTGGAAGGCGACCAGCCGCGCGTTCGGATTCATGAAGGTGGCCTCGAAGCGATGGCCGAACTCCTGCTGCCACTGCGAGCTGATCAGCATGCCCTGCTTGGCGTCGGTCAGGCCGCGGTTGGCGTTCAGGGCCTCGAAGGTGAAGTACCCGAGCACCAGCGAGGCGGCCAGCGCGCCGATCGCACCGACGCGCCAGAAACGGCTGACGCCGGTGGGGAAGCGCAGCGAGGGAAGGTCGGCGCCCTTGCGGCCGGCGACGCTCTCCATCGCTCCGCGAACGGCCGCGATGACGCGGGCGCGGAGCCCGAGGGGAGGATCGACCTTCGGGAGCAGTTCGTCCATCCGGCTGAAGCGCAACTGCTCGCGCCGGATCTGCGCCTGCACGGCGGGCGCCGCGGCGTGGAAGGCGCGCTCGAAGGCGTCGCGCTCTTCCGGATCGAGCAGCCCCATCGCGTCGAGGGAGGCCATCTCCAGCAGGTTGTGCGTGCCGAGATCGTGCGTGTTTCGGTTCATTGTGCAAACTCCTCGCCCGCGCCGCGTTCCCGCAGCCGGACCAGAGCCCTCGAAAGGGCGGACTTGATGGTGCCGATCGGCGTGTTGAGTTCCTCGCCGATCTGTCTGAGGGTCTGACCGCCCAGGTATGCGCGGGTCACCACCGTGCGCTGCAGTTCGGGGAGCTTTGAAATCCGTTCCAAGAGCTCGCCGAACCGTTCCTTTGATTCCATCGAAGAGCCGGCGGGCACGGGCGTGCCGACGGGCTCGGACTGTTTCTCATCCAGCGTCATCGCCTTCACGCGGGCGCGAGTGCGCCGCAGGCGGTCCACCAGGTGGCGGCGGGAGATCAGCATCACCCACGTCACCAGCGCGGCCCGCTTTGGGTCGTATCGGTCCGCGGTGCGCCAAAGACGCACGAAGACTTCCTGCACCGCATCCTCCGCGTCGGCTCGCGTGGGCATCGCCTGGTAGGCAAGGCGGAACACCAGCGACGCGAAGCGGTCGTACAGGTCGTTGACAGCCCCCGGATCGCCCGACGCGACCCGGCGCATCAACTCGAGATCAGCATCCTGGATGGGTTGCTGTGCGGCCATGGAGAAACGACACCGATCCAACGATCAACGACCGAATCCACCCTGAAATCCACGAGCGACGTTCCGGTGAATCGCGGTGAGTACCGCGACCGAAGCCTCCGGAGCGACTGCCCGTGTCTATACGCCTGCACAACGGAAAAGGATGCCCCGAACCGCGGTCGGAGACCACCCGAGCATGCTCCCGGAACCGATAACCCCCTCTTCCCGTATCGACTCCTAACCCAATCGGGTGGCTGGGCGGAAGGATTCTTGTTGTCCGTTGGGCATGGGTCTGATAGAGTATTCCCGGGGTGAGGCAGAAATGCCCCCCGCGGAGGATCCGTGCCGGTGGTCATGGCGACGAACCGCACTGGTGCAATGGTGGAGCGCAGAAGTGCGTGCGCCCATTGTGCCGCATTTACGCTCATCGATCTTCTTGTAAGCCTTGCGATAATCGGCGTGCTTATCGGGATTCTGTTGCCGACGCTTTCGGGCGTTCGGGAGGCGACCCGCAAGGTCGTCTGCAGTTCGAACCAACGCCAGCACGGCCTTGGTATTGCAATGTACGCGGACGATCACCAGGGCCAGCTTCCGGAGACCAGGTTTCTGCAAAAGCCGGGATCAACCGGCCACGATCCCGATGCGCCACAGAACACGATCATTGCTCGGCGCGACGTTGATCCTGCGCTCGAGTATCCATGGGATGGTCTCGGCGTTCTGTTCGAGAAGGAATATCTGAACGCGCCGCAGGTTTTCTACTGCCCGTCGCACCATGGCGACTATCCCATGGCGGCGAACGTCGGGCATTGGAGCGAGAGCGCCGGCAAGATCGTCACAAACTACCAGTACCGCGGCGATTCGATCCCGGCCGCTCAGGCCCTCGGCCACGCGCTCATCTCCGACGGCCTCGCCACGCGAGACGACTTCAGTCACACCGTCGGCGCCAACGTGCTCCGCTACGACTATTCCGTGAACTGGGTGCCGGATGTGGGCCGGGTGATCCTCAATAGCCTGCCCGCGAGCGATGGAGACATCACCGCCGATCAGAAGGTGCTCCTGACATGGGGCCGCCTCGATTTGGCCCGCTGATCGGCCAACAGTTCTCGCTCGGGCGGGTAAACAGGAGCGGATCAAGATGCCCGAGGTTTGGTGGCCGCCGCGGCGAACGCGCGTTGTTCTTTGCCTGGCCGTCGGGCAGATTTTCTCCTCAGCGGTGTTCGGCCAGTTGGTGCCCGCGTGCGCCTGCGCGCACCCCAATCAGCCGATCGACGCCCTGCTCGGCGCTCCCAACACTCGCAAGTCCGGCGAGGGCGCTGCGCAGGAATCATCACTCGGGATCGAACTCATCGCGCCCGCCACCGGTGAGGTCGTCGAGTCGCGCCCCGCAAAGCCGGGCAAGGTGGATCTCGGGGGGCTGTTCCCGCGACTCTGGTCGGCGGATTCTCCACTTGTGTATTGTGCTCAGGCGGTGGCGGATGGGGCGCGAGTCGGCGCCCCCGTCGTTCTCGTGCCGATGCTCCCTCCTCGATACGCGCCGCGAGTGGATCGCGACGGGACCCCTCGCGTTTCTCCGCCGGCGATGGCCGGAAAGCCCCTGCTCTCGGGGTATTGGGTGTACACGGATCAGCGCGTGGAGATCACGACAGAGAAGGGAAGCCTGGTCTTTGCCCTGCATCCCGAGGCGGCGCCGAACGGCGTCCGCAACTTCCGCGACCTCGTCTCGAAGGGCTTCTACGACCGCACGCCGATCCACCGGATCGCCTCGATCAGCGGGCGGGCCCTCCCCGACATCATCCAGTTCGGCGATCCGACGGGAACAGGCCAGGGCGGCCCGGGATACCACATCGACTTCGAGCCCAGCACGCTCAAGCACGCCTTTGGTACGCTGAGCTACGCCCGCACGAGCGATCCGAACAGCGCGAGTTCCCAGGTATTCATCTGCCTCGGCGACGGCGGTGGGGGAGACGGGGAGGGGACCGCCCCGACCGGTCTCGCGGCCCAGCTCGACGGCAAGTACAGCGCCTTCGCGACGCTCGTGACGGGTGCGGACACGCTCATGGCGATCGCCAAGACCCCGGTGGACGCCGAATCGCGCCCGCGAGAACCCGTGATGATCGAATCGGCCCGGCTGGTCGATGCGCCGCCGTTTGGATCGGGCCCGAAGCCGGAGGGCGATCCGTTCGCCAAGCCTGCTGGAAGGTGACGCCCCGATGCCCGCGCATCCGCTCGTACAATCCCCCATGCTCTCCCGCA
>DASZWV010000532.1:0-1546 GCA_035546115.1 Phycisphaerales bacterium | reverse complement strand
ATCCCCAACATCGTGATGCCGCCGCTGATGTCCAACCACGGCAACTATATCGCCTCGCTGGGGGATACCTGCCGGTGGTTGGCGAAGAAGGCGGAGGAGCTGGGCGTCGAGATATTCCCCGGGTTTGCGGCGGCCGAGGTGCTCTACGACAAACATGGGGCGGTGATTGGCGTGGCGACCGGCGACATGGGCGTCGCCCGGGATGGTTCGCACAAGAGCACCTACCAGCGCGGCATCGCGCTCCATGCGCGCTACACCCTGATCGCCGAGGGGGCGCGGGGGTCGCTCGCCAAGCGGCTGACGCGGCGGTTCGGGCTCGATCTCGGTCGGGAGCCACAGAAGTACGGCATCGGCATCAAGGAGCTGTGGCAGGTCTCCCCTGCCCGCCACCGCGAAGGCACGGTGCAGCATACCTTCGGCTTTCCGCTCGACGGCCGCACAGGCGGCGGCTCGTTCCTCTACCACCTCGACAATCATCAGGTCGCGGTCGGGTTCGTGGTCCACCTCAACTACAAGAACCCGCACCTCTCGCCCTTCGAGGAGTTCCAGAAGTTCAAGGCGCACCCGGCCATCGCCCCGACCTTCGCCGGCGGCAAGCGGATCGCCTATGGGGCGCGAGCGATCACTGAGGGCGGGTACCAGTCCGTGCCCAAGCTGACGTTCCCAGGCGGGGCGCTCATCGGCTGCTCTGCCGGGTTCGTCAACGTTCCGCGCATCAAGGGGAGCCATAACGCCATCCTCTCCGGCATCTCCGCCGCCGATCATGTGGCGCAGGCGATCGCCGACGGGCGGGCACAGGACGAGATCTCCGGATACGACGAGGGCTGGCGCTCAGGCCCCATCGGCCGCGACCTCTACCCGGTGCGCAACGTCAAGCCGCTGTGGTCGAAGTACGGGACGATCCGCGGCGTGGCGCTCGGCGGGCTCGACATGTGGCTCAACACCTTCGGGCTGTCGCTGTTCGGGACGCTGCCGCACGGCGGGGAGGATCACGCCGCCACCGAGGCGGGCGTTTCCGCGCCCCCTGCCCCGTATGCCAAGGCGGACGGCGTCACCCGCTTCGACCGGCTGTCGTCGGTGTTCCTCGCCAACACGCAGCATGACGAGGACCAGCCGGTGCATCTCAAGGTGCGGGATATGGCGCTGCAGGTGGAGTCCGAGCTCAAGGTCTACGACGGGCCCTCCGCGCTCTACTGCCCCGCCGCGGTTTACGAGTGGCGCGAAGATGCGGGCAAGGCCACCTACATCATCAACGCCGCCAACTGCGTCCACTGCAAGACGTGCGACATCAAGGACCCCAACCAGAACATCGACTGGACCACGCCCGAGGCTGGGAGCGGGCCGAATTATCCGAATATGTGAGGCGGGTGCCGACGCAGGTCGCGAGACCCCCACCCACCACGCTTCGCCTTCGGCTACGCGCGGTCCCCCCTCCCCGCAAGGGGGAGGGAGGGTGCCTCATTCTGAATCGTTGTCAGAGATGTCGCGATGATCCCTCCTCCTTGCGGGGAGGGGGGAACCGCCGAAGGCGGTGGGTGGGGGGCTC
>DASZWV010000531.1:0-4503 GCA_035546115.1 Phycisphaerales bacterium | reverse complement strand
TAGATGTCGGCGTTCCAGGCGAACTCGATGTGGATGGCGGAGAGGCCGATGCCGGAGGTGGAGCGGATGCGGTCGACGCCGATGGCGCCCATGAGCGCGGACTCGATCGGGGCGGTGACCTGGAGCTCGACCTCCTCGGGGTTGAGGCCGGGGGCCTCGGTGAGGATGGTGACCGTGGGGCGGGTGAGATCTGGGAGGACGTCGATGGGGAGTTCGCGGGCGGCCAGGGCGCCCCAGACGCACAGCACGCCCGCGAGGATGAGGATGAGCACGCGGTTGCGGAGCGAGAAGTTGATGAGGGAGGAGAGCACGTGGAGGCGGGGCTAGTGGGCTTGCTGCGTGTTCTCCGGGACGGAGGGGCGGATCTGGCTGAGGAGGTAGGCGCCCTGCGACACGACGATGTCGCCGGGGACGAGGCCGTCCTTCACTTCGATCAGGCGGTCGTCGTGGATGCCGGTGATGATGGGTCGCTTCAGGTAGGCGTCCTTTTCCTTGGTGAAGACGAAGGGGATCGGGCCGTCGGTGAGGACGGCGGAGATGGGGATGACGACCATTGAGGATGCGGTGCTTGCGGTTGCGCTGGAACGCGCGACGTCGAGAGAGACGAACATGCCCTCCTGCAGCGCGGTGGGAACGGCGATGCGGATGGGCGCGGCGGGATTCGCGGGGAGGTTGCGCTCGGTGGAATCCTCGGAGGGGGAGATGGTGTTCGTGGCGCTGATGAGCAGGCGGGCGGTGCGCCGGATGGGATCGACGGTGGGGCTGATGCCGATGATGTGGCCGGTTGCGATCGGCTCATCGGCGGCGGGGTCGCCGGCGCGGCGGATGCGGACTTCGATGGGGTTGGCCGCGGTCAGGGCGGAGGCGAAGGAGGGGATCATGGACTCGGGGAGCTCGGCCTCGATGAGCATCTCGGAGTCGTCGACGATGGTGAGGATGGGCTTGCCGGGTTCGAGGCCCTGGCCGGGGAGGCCGTCGCGGCGGGTGATGATGCCGTCGATCGGAGAGCGGAGGATGAAGGTGCCGCCGGAGGTTTCTTCCTTGGAGGCGTCCTTTTCGGTTGCGCTTCCCGCGGGGTTGGCGTGGATGATGTTGATGGCGTCGCGCATCGAATCGATGGTCTTGAGGGTCGACTCCTGGATCTTGCCGAGGGCGGTCACGGTGTGCTCGGCGGTGGAGAGGGAGATCTTGAGCGTGTCGACCTGGGCCCGGGACTGGATGGCGGAGGTGCGGCGGTTGCTGAGGATGTTGGCGCCGACGGCGTCGCCGCCGGACCTGGCGCGCTCGTACTCGGCCTCGAGGGAGGCGGCCTGGAGTTCGGTCGAGTGGAGCTGGTTGGTGAGCTGGGCGATGTTGGCGTTCGTCTGGGCGAGCTCGACGCCGGTGTGCTCGTACTCGATCTCGGCCTTGTGCAGGTCGGTGACCATGCGGGCGAGGTCGGCGGACTGGACGGCCCCGAGGGATTGGCCCTGCCGGACCCGCTGGCCGACGCGGGCGTCGATCCGCGCGAGGATTCCGGCGACGGAACTGGTGATGAGATGCGTCCTGTCGGGCATGGCGCGGACGAAGCCGTTGAGGTGGACGACCGATTCGATGCGGCCGAAGTCGACCTCGGCGGTGCGGAGGCCGATGAGGGCGGCGGTCTGGTCGGAGATTCGGCGAGGGCCGTCGGAATCGACGGCGGGCGCGGCGGTGGCGGCCTCGTGGGGATCGTGGGCGAAGGCGGGGATGAGCGCCCCGCCGACGATCATGAGGCAGGCCGCGGCGCTGAGCGCGATGCGTGCGAAACGAACATCTCCGTGGGTCATGGGCGTACTCATTGGGCGGGGAAGGGAAAGAGCCGGGCGGGGCAGCGTGGGGCTTGTTGGACGGTATCACAATCTCTGGTCGATGATTTGACACAGGGAGGGAGGCCCCCCATCCTCCCCCCACCCCCCCACCCCTCTGAATCTCCCCCGGCGGCCTGCGCCTTGCACCGACCGGGCTAAACACATGGAGACGGACTCAATGCCGATGACAACTGATTGCACGCACGCCGACCCGGGCCACGGAGCCTCAACGATGATCGGCCGGAGGTTGGCGCGCGCGGGAATAGTGGCGGTTTGCCTGGCCGCGGCGGGGCTTGGCTCGTGCAGCGGGACCCATCAGGCCGCTTCGGGAGGGGACGGGGCGGCGACGGCCAAGGCGGGGAGCGGGAACGACGACCCGCGGATTGCCCAGCTTCGCTCCGGGGTGCGGGCGATGATCGGCCAGGCCCGGGACAAGGTGTTCCCCGCGCTGGTGAATATTGATGTGGTGGTGCTGGAGTATCAGGGGGGCAAGGAGGCCAAGACTCGGCAGAGCGGGTCGGGGACGATCATCAGCCCGGATGGGTACGTGCTGACCAACGCCCACGTGACGGACCAGGGGTACAAGTACTGGTGCGTGCTGTCGGACAAGCAGCGGGTGCCGGCGACGCTGGTGGGGGAGGATCCGTGGACGGATCTGGCGGTATTGCAGATCGACAAGTCGAAGCTGAACGAGCCGAACAAGCCTCTGCCGGTGGGAACGTTCGGCGATTCGGACCAGCTTCGGGTGGGTGACTATGTGCTGGCGATGGGGTCGCCGTTTGCGCTGTCGCGGACGGTGACGCTGGGAATTGTCTCGAACAACGAGCGGGTGTTCACCTCGCCGCGGGATGCGGGAGAGGTGGACGAGATGATGCTGAACTGGGAGCAGCGGACGGGGCTGTTCACGAACTGGATCCAGCACGATGCGCTGATCAACCCGGGGAACTCGGGGGGGCCGCTGGTGAACCTGCTGGGGCAGGTGGTGGGCGTGAACACGCGCGGGGGCGCGGGGATGGCCTTCGCGACGCCGAGCAACCTTGCGCAGCAGGTGGCGCAGAACCTGATCAAGAACGGGGAGGTGCTGCGTTCGAGCATCGGGGCGTCGTTCCGGCACACGCAGAACACGGGGATCGAGGAGGGCGTGCTGGTGGACTCGGTGGAGGAGAAGGGCCCGGCCTATGCCGGCGGGCTGCGGACGGGCGACATCGTGCTGTCGATCGACGGGGTGCCGCAGAACATCCGGTTCGCGGAGGAGGTTCCGCCGCTGCTGAAGATGATCGCGGACAAGCCGATCGGCTCGAAGATCACGATGGTCTACCTTCGCGACGGGAAGCGTGGCGAGGCGGTGATCACCACGGAGAAGCTGCTCAAGGATCGGGGGGAGGAGGTCGCGCTTCGCACGTGGGGGCTGACGGCGCAGCGGATCACCGAGCGTGCGGCGCAGCTGCGGAAGCTGCCCTCGACGCTGGGAGCGATCGTGACGAGCCTCCGGGGCGGCGGACCGGCCGAGCAGGCGGAGCCCAAGCTGAGCTGGGGGGACGTCATCCGGGCCGTGGATGGACACCCGATCAACACGCTGGGGGACCTGATCGCGCAGTACAAGCGGATCGACGCGATGAAGGACAAGCCGGAGTATGTGCTGGTGGAGTTCAACCGCGAGACGAAGAACTATCTCACGCTGCTCAAGCCCAAGCAGGACGACCGGCCCGATCCGCCGCCGGAGATCGCCAAGGCGTGGATCGGGGTGGAGACGCAGCCGATCGTGCGGAACATGGCCGAGACGCTCGGGCACCCGGACGAGCGAGGGTTTCGCGTGATGCGGGTGTACAGCGGGACCAACGCGGCCCGCGCGGGGCTGAGGGTGGGCGACATCATCTACTCGATCGACGGCTCGAAGGTGCAGCCCAAGGGTCTGCAGGAGGCGGGGCTGCTCAACCGCGAGGTGCGGCGGATGTCGATCGACCAGGACGTGACGCTGGGCATCTTCCGGGACGACAAACCGACGACGCTCAAGCTCGAGCTGGAGCGGACGCGGCCGACGGAGGCGGAGGTGCCGCGGGTCCGCAACCGGGACTTCGAGATGACCGTTCGCGAGATCACGTTCTTCGACCGGCAGGACCAGCAGTGGGACGACAGCGTGACGGGCGTGTACGTGGACAACGTCGAGCCGGCGGGCTGGGCGGGGCTGGCGGGGATCTCGGGCGGCGATCTGATCCAGAAGATCGACGATGATGAGATCACGGACACGGAGAGCTACAAGAAGGCCATGGACAAGATCATGGCGAGCCAGCCGGAGCGGGTGGTCTTCGTGGTGTATCGCGGCGTTCGGACGTATTTCCGGTTCGTGGAGCCGGATTGGAAGCCGACCGAGAAGAAGCCCTCCGGACAGGCGGCTGCCGGGAAATAGGGGCCGAGACCCCCTTCATGCGTTCGCAGGTTTTCGATGGGTACCCTTTGCAACCGAAGGGCGGCCCTCTTCGGATTGAAACCCTTTTTCGGAGTCCTCATGCACCGTCCCCTGATCGTTTTCGCCGCATCCCTGGTCGCCCTTGCCGGGAGCGCGACGCTTGCGCCGGCCCGTTCGGCCCCCATGCCATCTCCCGCGCCGGCCGCGGACGATGCGGGCGGCACGTACAAGCACCTCATGGACTCGGTCGGCCCCGCGATGGTGACG
>DASZWV010000530.1:0-2601 GCA_035546115.1 Phycisphaerales bacterium | reverse complement strand
TCGGGCCTGCTGCTGGGCGCGAAGATCCTGAAGACGCGGTTCGACGCCGAAGACGCCCGGCTCGGAGAGCCGGGCCACCCGCGGCGATCGATCATGTTCATCGCCTTCAGCGCGGAAGAAATGGGCCTCATCGGCTCGCGTGAGTTCATGAAGGCGTGCCCGATCGATGCGAAGCAGATCGACTGCATGCTGAACATGGACATGATCGGGCGGCTGCGCGAGAACAAGCTCGAGCTCTCGGGAACGGGCACGGCCGAGGGGTTCATGGACATCCTGAGGCCCGAACTGGATTCGTCGGGGCTGAACATCCTGGCCTCGCCCGGCGGGCGCGGGCCGAGCGATCACGCGACGTTCTATGGCGCGGGGATCCCGGTGCTGCACTTCTTCACGGGCTACCACGAGCAGTATCACACGCCGCGGGACACGGTGGATCTGATCAACATCGACGGCTCGGTGAAGGTCGTCAACCTCGTCTGCGACATCGCGAGCACGCTGGCGCATCGCGATCAGCAGCTCGCGTTCGTCTCGACGGACCGGAAGACCGGCCAGCCGGAGGAGCCGGGCAAGCCGCAGATCTCGCTCGGCGGGATCAAGGTGCGATTCGGGATCGCTCCCGGGAACTACGCCGACGGCGAGGCGGGGATTCTCGTCGGCGATGTGTTCCCGGGCACCTGCGCGGCCGAGGCGGGCATCCAGAAGGACGATCGCCTGATCCGCTGGAACGGGAAGGAGATCGGGGATGTGCAGAGTTGGATGGGAATGCTCGCCCAGCACAAGCCGGGGGATGTAGTGGATGTGGATGTGCGGCGGGGGAAGGAGGAGATTCGGGTGCGTGCGACGCTGAAGAGCCGGGATCAGGCTCCGAAGTGAAGGTACACAGTGCAAACTGCAAAGTGCAAAGTGCAAATCAGCGGGCTTTCGGGCCTCTTCGCTTGGCTTTGAAGATGATCGCCCCGAGCACCTTGACGGGTTCGAGCGCCTCCTGCTCGAGGGGTTGCAGCTTCCTGGCGGTGAAGTAGCCGCGGCGCCTGGAGAGGCGTAGCCAGTACCGCGACTCGCTCGCCTCCTTGATCGCCACACCAAGCGCCCTGACGAAGTCCTTGTCGCTCATCGCCTCGTGCGCCTCATACACGTTCGCGCCCACGGAGGTGAAACACCCCACGATCTGATCCGACACCCGCCGCGATACTTGCCTCTCATCCAGGGCCTCGGCGAGTCGCAGGCCGCGATCTCCAAATTCCTCCACGCGTTCCAGAAGTTCATCACGCAGCCTTGACATTCGTTGCGCTCCTTGATTTGTACTTTGTACTTTGCGGTTTGCACTTTGCCTACTTCAGCCATTCCAGCTTCCACTGCCCCATGTCCTGGCGGATCCAGATGTGCGTGAACTTGAGGCCGTCCGCGGCCTGGCCGGTGATGTTGAGCACCCATTGGCGGTCGCCGGGTTGATCAACGATCACGGTCGGCGAGTGCTCGCCCATGGGCATGCGTGCGAGGCTCTTGGCGAGCTGCTTGCGGTTCTCGTGCAGGTAGGCGATGTAGCCGATCGGGTCCTGGCTGTGCGTGCGATAGTGCTCCTTGGTCTTCTCGTCGATGAGCTGGTCGAGGATCGCGCGGTCGGCCTCGGGCGTGCCCTCGTCGAGGAGGTTCTGGATGTGCGCGAAGAGCTGCATGGGCGAGTAGGTCAGGTAGATCTTCGAGCCGTCCGGGCGCTCGACCACCGACTTCATCTCGCCGTTCCTGAGCGATGGATCGATCCGGCCGTCTTCGGGGTTCACGGGCTTGTCGTGGCCGAACTCGGCATCCTGCAGGCCGGTGAAGAAGGGCTTGTACTTCGTCACGCGCTCCTGCGAGGCGCACCCGGCGAGCAGCGACACAGCCAAGCCACAGAGGGCGCAGAGGCTGCACACACAGATCACAGAAGGGAACCGAGCGCGGTCCCCCGGATTGCTTCCCGCGGCCTGGCCTGTGATGTCTGTGCGCATGCTCGGTGCTCTCTTGGTATCACTGCTGGTTCGAATTACGATGCGCCGCCCTGCACCGGAACCCGGGTCGGCCCCCCGCCGCCGCCGCGGCGCCAGCGGTCGTGCACGCGGAACTCTTCGAGCGGCTCGGGGCAATCGGTCCGCACGTGCCCGCCGCGGGATTCGGCCCGCCACGAGGCGCTCTCGGCGATGAGCGCGGCCACGAGGAGCATGTTCTGCGTCTGCCAGCCCGGGGGCGTGTCGAAAATCTTGTCGAGCGTGTATCTCGCCCAGAAATCGATCATTTCCGCAACATCACGCAACCGGACGCCGCTGCGCTCCACACCGGCGTTGCGCCACATCGCCGAGCGCAGGCTGCTGAGCACATCCGCGAGGTCGAGCTCGGCGTTGTCGCTCGGGCGGATGTCGGAGATGACCGGCACGGGGGCGGGCGCGGGGCGGAAGGCCTGCGATGATGGGTGCGCCGCGTCGGATGCGAACGTCGGCCACTGGGAAGGCTCGCCGCCGTGGGCGTTGGCGTGCGCCGCGGCAGCGATCTCCGCCGCGGCGCGCCCGGCGATCTCGCCCATGACCAGGCCCTCGAGCAGCGAGTTGCTGGCGAGCCGGTTCGCGCCGT
>DASZWV010000529.1:0-13399 GCA_035546115.1 Phycisphaerales bacterium | reverse complement strand
TTGAGCCCGCCGTTGCCGTTCATCAACCGGAGCGACTCGGCCACCCGCCGCGGCTCATCCAGATCCAGCACCGGCGGCCGGCCCGTCTTCACGTTGCAGAACCCGCACGCCCGCGTGCACGTGTCGCCGAGGATCATGATCGTCGCGATCCCCCGCGCCCAGCACTCGCCCATGTTCGGGCACCCGGCCTCTTGACACACCGTGTGCAGGCGATGCTCATCCACGATGCCCTTGAGCCGCTCGTACCCGGCCCCGCCCGGCACCTTGGCCCGCAGCCATCCCGGCTTTTTCTTCATGCCAAGCTGTTGCGGCCCGCCGCCCCAAGCCTCCTGGTTGTTCAGGACCATTGCGGTCAGCGAAATCTTCGGCAAATCTACCCGTTTCAGGGGGTCTCCGCCCAATGGGCGCGGGTGACGAGCCAGGGTTCGAGCCACGGCGGCCGAGGGCGTAGGTTGCGGGGTCGAAGGGGGAACGCTCATGCGTGGTTGGCTCAACTCGAACCGACAGGTCCTCAACTCTAGGCGTCGGCGCGCTCGGTTCCGGCAACCTCATCGGCGCAAATCCTGCCCCCGAATCAGGCACTCGACCGATCACTACCCATGGGTGTGTCTCGACGCCGCGATGCGCCGATACCACAAGGCTTCGAGTCGGCAGGTCCGAGAAGATCGTTCGTGCCCGGTCGGCGCCGGGCACATCAACGCGGCCGGAAGGTCCCACGCCACGCGTCTACCCTCCCGCCGCGATCAGGATGGAATCTGTTTGCGGGGACAAACTCTGCCCCCTCGTCCGGCCGTACAAGGCCCGCCCGAGGTTCCGGCTCATCGAGCCGGCCTCGACCAGCCTCGGGATTCAGAAGGAGCGTCGTGTGCCAATCAAGGGTGCGAGTCAGAGACCAACATCACGCGTGACCGGCCGCACATCGCTCGTTCTCGCCCTGCTGGGCGTGAGCGGCCTGATGTTCGGCTGCGATGCGAACTCCTTCTTCGACCCCAGCGTCGTCGGCGGATGGAAGCCCACGCCCGTGGTCATGCCGATCCTCGACCGCCTGAGCGCCATCGAGGATGAGCCCGCCGAGTACGTGCAGACCTCCCCCGTCCTGCCCGGCGATCTCATGCCCGAGGTCGACCAGTACCGCCTCGGCCCCGGCGATGTCATCGACATCAAGATCCGCGACTACTTCGTGATCGGGCAGGAGGAGATGTTCGAGCGCCAGATCGATCAGCGCGGCTACATCGACATCCCGCGCCTCCCCGCGATCCACGCCGGCGGCAAGACACCCACCGAGATCATCAAGGCTGTCGAGGACGCCATCCGCACCGCGCAGATCAACGACCGGCCCGTCGTCGCCCTCGACGTCAAGACCCAGCGCAAGCAGACGTTCTCCGTCCTCGGCGCCGTGCAGAACCCCGGCACCTACTTCATCCCCTCGCCCGACTACCGCCTCCTCGAGGGTCTCACCGCCGCCGGCTCGATCAACGAGACCATCCCCTTCATCTACGTCGTCCGCCAGGTCCCGCTCACCAAGGCCGCCGCCGGCGAGTTCCCCGACGCCGAGGCGAACAAGAAGCGCATCCCGGGACGGCCGCCCTCCGACAACGCCCGCCCGCCCGAGCAGGGCAAGGAAGGCGAGGACCTCAACAAGGTCATCAACGACATCCTCGAGAAGAAGCCCGAGCCCAAGTCGCCCGGGATCATCGGCGACGAGTCGCTCGCGACTCCCGCCCGCATCGCGCTCGCCGAGCCCCCGCCCATCGATCTGCCCGATCCGAACAAGCCCGCCGCCGCGCCCGGCACGCCCCAGTCCAACTGGATCTACTCCGACGGCAAGTGGGTCAAGGTGCGTCCCTCCATCGACGGATCCAGCCCCGCGGGCGGCGCCCGCGCCGTCGAGCAGGCGCTCGTCACCCAGCGCGTCATCAAGATCCCCACCGGCCCGCTCCTGGCGGGCGCGGCCGATGTGAACGTCATCCTGCGCCCCGGCGACGTCGTCCGCATCCCGGTGCCCAAGTCCGGCCTCGTGTATGTCACCGGGCAGGTCGTCCGCCCCGGCCCGTACCAGATCCCGCAGGACGGCCGGCTCACCGTGCTCCGCGCCCTCGACGCCGCCGGCGGGCTGAACAACATCGCCATCCCCGAGAAGGTCGAGATCACCCGCATGGTCGGCAACGACCGGCAGGCGACCATCCTCCTCAACGTGCGGGCCATCGCCGCCTTCACCCAGCCCGACATCTACCTCAAGCCCGACGACCGCATCAACGTCGGCACCAACTTCTGGGCGCAGCCGGTCGCGATTCTCCGAAACGGTTTCCGGGCCTCCTACGGCTTCGGCTTCATCCTCGACCGCAACTTCCAGGGCGACGTCTTCGGTCCGGACATCGCCAACCAACTCCGGTAACCCGCGGCGTCTGTTCCCGAGCCCGCCCGAACGCGCCAGAGCGATTGTCCGGCGCCCCGTCGTTGGCCGATCGGTGCGCCACGTCTGGCCAATTCACGATCATGGGCCCCGGGACCGGGGGGTTCGCGAACCTCGGGCTGCTGGGCACGTAATCAGGCTCATTGCCCACCGACCCATTCGGGCCGTGTACCAGGAGTTCAGGTGTCTTCCGCTTCCACCGTCAGCACGCAGCCAAGGCCGATGCGGGCTCCGACCCCGCGCACGCCCGCGCCGAGCCTGCTCGATCGTGCGAAGGAGCGGCCGACGCTCGTGATGACCCTCGTCCTGTTCCTCGGGATCGTCGCCCTCTTCTGGCGGTGGTTTCTCAACCAGAACGAGCACTCCTGGGGCAACGGTGATTGGTCGCACGCCTACGTCGTTCCGCTCATCAGCCTCTACCTCCTCTGGCAGCACCGCGCCGAGCTGGCCCGGATGCAGTTCACGGTCTTCTGGCCCGGCGTCGTTCCCATCGTCACGGGCATCTGGTGCTACGTCTACTTCATCGCCGGCGTGCCCAACCACTTCTGCCAGGGGCTCTCGCTGGTCCTCACCGTGTTCGGGCTCGTGCTCCTGCTGCTCGGCCCGCGCGCCATGGAGTACCTGTTCATCGCGATCGCCTTCCTGGTCTTCGGCATCACCGTGCCGGAGATCATCATGAACTACCTCACCTACCCGCTCATGGACATGGCCGCCACCGGCGGCTACTTCATCCTCCGCCTGTTCAACATCAACGCCGACCTGGCCGGCAACTCCATCACCGTGTACAACTCGGCGGGAACCGCCATCCCCATGAACGTCGGCGAGCAGTGCTCCGGCATGCGCACCGTCATCGCCTTCCTCGCGCTGAGCGTCGCCGTCGCCGTCGTCGGCACGCGCCAGTGGTGGAAGCGCGTCGTGCTCATCGCCGCCGCGCTCCCCACGGCCATCGTCCTCAACGCCATCCGCATCGCCGTGCTCGGCCTCCTCTCGCTCTCCAACGCCAACTTCTCCCAGGGCCAGATGCACATGTTCATCGGGACGATCCTGCTCGTTCCCGGCTTCTTCCTGTATCTCGGCGTGCTCTGGGCCCTCAACACCGCCGTTCCCGAGGGCCCCAAGGGAGCCACGAAGTGATCGCCAACTCCCCGAGAACCCGCGCCTTCGTGTTCAGCGCGTGCATCCTCTTCGGGTGCGCGGCCGGTCTCAGCGCGGCCATCTCCGCCCTCAAGCTCAATGTCAAGCACCTCCCGATCGAGGTGCCCCTCAAGTGCTCCTCCATTCCCAAGCAGACCAGATCCTGGCAGCAGGTCGGACAGGACGACCTGATGAACGCCGAGCTCGTCGAGACCCTCGGCACGCACAACTACCTCTCGCGGGTGTACGTCGAGAAGAACCCGCCCGGGGGACGCGAACCGCGCGCGGTCCAGCTCCACCTCGCCTACTACACCGGCATGGTCGACACCGTCCCGCACGTCCCCGACCGCTGCTTCGTCGCCGGCGGCGCGACCATGATCGGCGGCCCCTGGGTCGTGCACATCCCGCTCAAGGGCCCCGACTCGGACTGGATCCAGGACCAGGCCGCCTCCGCCGACACCGCACGCGCGCTCGGCATCAAGGACGCGAAGATCTACACCACGCGCCTGGGCGAGACCTCCAGCGCCCCCGGCAACCGCGTTCGTCTGCCCCGCGGCATCGAGGGGCTCGACATGCGCACCTTCGAGTTCAAGCAGGGCAACTCCGGCCCGCCCACCTTCTCGGGATACTTCTTCATCGCCAACGGCGGCCTCACCTCCCTCGCCCAGGACGTCCGCCTGCTCGCCTTCGACCTCAAGAGCGACTACGCCTTCTACCTCAAGGTCCAGTTCACCTCCGCCTCGGTCAAGGACGCCGACGAGCTTGCCCAGCTCGCCGGATCCCTCCTCGACGAGATCCTCCCCGACATCATGCTGGTCGTCCCGGACTGGACAGACGTCATCCGCGGCGACTATCCCCCCGATAACCCCCGTCGCCTGCACAAGTAGCCCGAACCCGATTCCATCCCGGGGCATATCCACACCACCCCGCCGCACACCCCGCGGCCGATCGACCAAAGGAAAGACGACATGGCATCACGCGTGAATCTCAAGTTCGTGTTCCTCCTCGGCGGCGCGATGGTCCTCCTCGCCACCGCCGTCGTCTGGATCGGCCTCAAGAACTACATGCCCGGCGGCGAGCAGAACATCGAGCGCGGCAAGAAAGAAGAGGCCGCCGGCGACCTGAAGAAGGCCATCATGTACTACGGGCGCGCGGTCAACAAGGACCGCGGCAACCTCGACTGGATCAACACCTGGCTCGCCGCCATCGAGAAGTACACGCCCCCGGACCGCCAGGCCTACCAGGACGTGTACCAGGGCGAGTACATGGGCGCCCTGCACGCCCTGGCCGACGCCGATCGGCGCAACGTGGCCTACTTCAAGCGGTACATCGACGAGCGGTATCAGGCCCGCATGTACCAGCGATCCTCCCTGCAGGTGTGGGAGACCTTCGACAACGAGTGCAAGGACCTTCTCACCCTCTTCCAGGGCGACGACGCCGGCCGAAAGGAACTCGAGGGCTATCGCGGCCTGGCCATCGCCGGCCAGTTCGCGAGCAACACCGATCTCGACGACAGCAAGGTCAACAAGGGGGTGGAGTTCCTCACCGAGGCGATCAAGCTCGATCCCAAGAACCGCGACACCATGCTCGCGCTGAACAGCATCCGCCGGATCCAGGCCGACAAGGCCGCCCGCGCCAGCCACCAGGCCGAGGCCGACAGGATCCTCGCCGCGACCCACAAGGACCTCGAGGACTACGTCAAGGCCGTCCCCGACGACACCCGCGTGCGCCTGTCGCTGCTCGAGGCCGACATGGCCGCCGGCGCTCACAACGACGGGAAGGAGACGGTGCTCGAGCTCCTCCAGCGGAACAAGGCCGCCATCGGCGGCCTCGCCGACGCCGTCATGGCCCTCCCGCCGGAGAAGACCGACTACGTCACCGCCATCGCCATCGCCCCGTGGGTGGGCGTCGCCGTGGACGACGGCATGAAGCGCGCCGACGCCCTCCTCGAGCACGTGCGCAAGGGCCACGCCAACGACGCCGGCTTCCTGCTCCGCTGGGCCCAGTTCGAGATGTCGCGCGGCAACATCGACAAGGCCATCGCCCTCGAGCAGCAGGTCGTCGCTCTTCCCGACGTGCCGATGTCGCTCAACGGTCTCCTGCTCCACACGTTCCGCATCCGCGCGGTGCAGCTGCAGGCCGACGCCTGGTTCGCCCGCACGCAGACCGAGTCCGACCCCGCCAAGAAGGCCGAGGCCATCCAGAAGGTCAAGGACCTCCGCAAGGACCTCGCCTCGCGCGTCGGCGACTCCGACACCTCCGTGCTCGCGCTCGACGGACGCATCGACTACCTCAGCGGCGACCTCTCCGGCGCCCGGACGCGCATCAGCCGCTACAACGATCAGACCCAGCAGACCGACGCCGACATGGTCATGCTCGAGGCCCAGCTCCTCAACCAGCTCGGCCAGAAGGGCGCCGCCAAGGCCAAGTACCAGCGCGTGCTCTCGCTGCAGAAGCAGAACGTCCGCGCCCTCGCCGCGCTCGGCCTCATCGAGTTCGCCGACCGCGACTGGGCCGCCGCCGCCAACCACCTCGGCCTGGCCTCCGCGATGCTCCCCTCGGACCAGCGGCTCAAGGAGCTCGCCGACAACGCGAGCAAGATCGTCAAGGGCGACAAGTCCGACAAGGTCCTCGAGGCCCTCCTCCAGGCCGACCAGGTCGGCACCGGCGTCACCGGAGACGTCCAGAAGAGCATCACCATCCTGCGCGACGCCCTCGCCCAGAACCCCGACGATCTCCGCCTGGTCATGGCCCTGGCCATGTACATGGCCGCCGCCAAGGACGTCGACGGCGCCAAGGCCCTCCTCGCCGACGCCATCAAGCGCAACCCCGACAACAAGGGCCTCAAGAGCGCTCTCGAGCGGCTCGAGAAGAACCCGCTCGACCTCGTCCTCGAGCACATCGACCAGTCCAATGCCACCGACCTGCAGAAGCACCTCGCACGCTTCAACGCCTACATCCAGTTGGGCAAGGCCGACGACGCCCGCAAGGAGCTCGACGCCGCCGCCAGGAGCGATTCCAACGACATCGGCGTCATCAACGCCCAGTTCGACGACGCCCTCATCCGCAAGGACACCGCCGAGCAGGATCGGCTCATCGCCAAGGCCCGCCAGCTCAACCTCGACAAGGTCGGCGGCGATCTCTTCTACGCCCGCGCCCTCATGAACCGCGGCAAGACCACCGAGGCCGTCGGCATCCTCACCGACATCAAGGGCAAGGACAAGCTCAACCTCATGGCCTGGCGCCTCCTCGGCCTGGCGCTCTTCGATCAGCACCGGTTCGTCGAGTCGGCCGACGCCCTCAAGACCGCCGTGAGCATCAAGCCCGACGATGTGCTGTCCATCGACGCCTGCCTCCACGCCATGATCTCCGCCGGCCAGCTCGGCGACGCCCTCGCCATGGCCCGCAAGTGCGAGGACGTCGCGGTCACCAACCCCGACTTCTTCGAGACCTACCTCTCCCTCGAGGCCGAGGCCCCCGGCGGTGACAAGGCCAAGGCCATCGAGGCCCGCCAGAATCTCGCCAAGCGCAACCCGGACAATCGCGGCAACATGACGCGGCTCTGCTCGCTGCTCATCAACTCCGGCAACACCGCCGACGCCGAGAAGCTCATCGCCGGCCTGCTCAAGAGCGACCCCAACGATCCCGTCGCCGTCCAGCTCAAGGCCGCCTGCCTCGGCCGCCAGGGCAAGGTCGCCGACGCCGTCCAGTTCCTCCAGGACTTCATCGCCTCCCGGAAGCCCGAGGACCGCACCGTCGAGCTCTACGTCAACACCGGCCGGCTCATGATCCAGCTCGGCCAGCCCGACGCCGCCATCAAGCTCCTCACCGACAACCGCTCCGCCCAGAACCCCCGCAAGCCCGGCGAGAAGCAGTCGGCCCTCATCGATCGCGAGCTCGGCGACATGAAGTACAACCTCGCCTCCTCCGCCTCCTCCAAGGCCGAGTACAAGCAGTACCTCGACGCCGCCCTCGCCTCCTACCAGGCCGTTCTCGATTCCGGCGCAGAGGATGAGGGCTCCATGGTGCGCAAGCGCATGGTCGAGGTCTGTCTGAAGGCCGAGTACTTCGACAAGATGAACCAGATCATCGCCCAGCTCCCCCAGGCGGTGCAGAACGATCCCACCCTCATCCTCCTCCAGGCCGAGGCCGCCGCCGCTCAGGGACAGAAGGACAAGGCCCTCCGCCTCTACGACCAGGCCGTGGCCGCCGACAACCAGAACCCGATCGTCTATCTCAAGCGCGGCGACTTCAAGTCCCTCGACCCCGCCACGCTCAAGGACTCCCTCGCCGACTACGAGCAGATGAAGCGCGTCGACAAGAACAGCGTCATCGCCCGCGTCCGGATGGCCCGCGTCCTGCGCATGATGGGGCGCGACGAGGAGGCCGTCCGCGCCGTCAAGGAGGCGATCACCATCGACCCGTTCAACGAGTCCATGCGCCTCGCCCTCGCCCTCATGCTCCGCGAGATCGGCAAGAACACCGAGGCCGCCCAGGCCATGGAGGACGCCGTCACCCAGTTCGAGGGCGCCAAGCAATGGCGCATGGGCGCCGCCCAGTACTGGGCCCGCGTCGGCCGCTGGGACAAGGCCGTCGAGCACATGCGCGCGGTCTGGAAGGACGACCAGTCCGTCGACGTCGCGATCCCCCTCGTCGAGTACCTCATCAACTCCGGCGATGTCACCAACGCGTACAACGTTCTGCAGTCCTCCGCCATCGCCTCCAAGGTCAACGACTCGCTCCCCCTCCGCCTCCTTCGCGCCCGCGTGTACGCCAAGACCGGCCGCAACACCGACGCCGCCCAGGAGATCGCCGACTCCGTCTCGCGCGTCCGGCCCGAATCGCTCGAAGAGGCCAGCCTCTTCATCGCCGGCGTCGCCAACCTGTACCCCGACGTCAACGACCAGACCGGCGTCCTGGACCGCC
Organism: Phycisphaerales bacterium; assembly: GCA_035546115.1. GTDB lineage: Bacteria > Planctomycetota > Phycisphaerae > Phycisphaerales > UBA1924 > UBA4658. The sequence continues at coordinate 4,926 of DASZWV010000529.1, read as the reverse complement.
TCGAGAAAACACGCCCGTTCACCGGCTTCCTCGCCCTGAAGGCCGCGGAGGTCCGGCTCCGGAACACTTCCACGCACGACGCCGCCATCGCCACCCTCCAGGCCCTCACCGACAACCCCAGGGTCGATGAGAAAGTCGCCGCCAAGGTCCAGGCCCGCGCCTGGTCCCTCCTCGGCACCGACTCCTACGCCCGCAAGAACTGGAACGAGGCCCACGACCGCTTCGAGAAGGGCCAGAAGCTCGACCCCACCAACGCCGAGCTCAACAACAACCTCGCCTACATTCTCGCCACCAAGCTCAATCGCTGCAAGGAAGCCCTCCCCTTCGCCAAGGAAGCCTGCAGGCTCGTGCCCAACAAGTCCGACTTCCTCGACACCCTCGGCGCCGCCCAGGTGGGCGCCCAGTTGTGCGACGACGCCGCCAAGACCCTCAATCTGGGCATCCAGGCCGCGCTGAACGACGCCGAGAGGATCCCCCTCTACATCCACATGGGGAAAGCCCGCCTTTGCCAGGGCGACAGGATCGAGGCCCGCCGCGTCGCCTCCGTCGCCCTCGACATGATGTCCCGCCTCCCCGATGTCCGAACGCAGTACCAGCCCGATTGGGATGACCTCGACAAGTCCATCAATGCCAACTAGTCCGATCCATTAATGCCAACTAGACACCAGACCGATAGCCATTTCACGCGCCCGGGGTACGCCCCGAGCAGCAAGTGCCGATAACCCGTGCGGCCCCTGCGCCGCCCGGGAGGAATCCACCGATGTCCACAGCCGCAACCATCCGTCCCACCGCCGGTCCCCTCCAGCCGCGCGCCAGCGCGCCGCCAGTGCCGGCCACCGGCATGGCCCTGGACCCCGTCCGGCTGCTCAAGAAGTACTACCTGCTGCTCATCGCGGCCGCCTTCGCCGGCGCCGTCCTGGGCACGGCGGCCCACTTCATCCTCGCCAAGACCTACCCGCGCTACACCGCCAGCGCCACCTTCGGCGTTCTTCCCCAGCAGAAGACCATCGAGGGCATCGGCAGCGACAACCTCACCCAGGACGATCTCCTCCGGTTCACCGGAACCCAGATGTCCATCATGACCTCCACGCCCATCCTCGAAAAAGTCCTCCGCGAGCCCGACGTCGAGGGCACCGACTGGGCCAAGCAGTTCGTCTACCGCGGCCGCCTCCAGCCCCAGGACGCCCAGCCCGAGCTGGAGAAGGTCCTCAACGTCCGCGCCATCCCCCAGACCAGCCTCATCAGCCTCTCCATGACCTGGCGGCGGGCCGACGACGTGCGCACGATCGTCGACGCCGTCACCCGTGTCTACCTCGCCGAGGTCCGCTCGAACAGCTCGTCCGAGTCCGTCGCCCGGCGCGACGTCCTCGCCCAGCAGATCTCCCTCATCAGCGGCCAGATCAGCGACCTCAACTCGCAGCGCGACAGCCTCCTGCAGAACAACCAGGTCACCGACATCGCCGCCGGCCTCGCCCAGGAGGACATCAAGACCAAGGAGCTCAGCGAGAAGTACGTGCAGACGGTCTCGGCCCTCGCCGCCACCCGCTCGCAGTACAACCGCTACCAGGAGATGCTCGAGAAGGAGATCACCATCACCTACCCGGACAACGTCCGCGAGGCCGCCAGCCGTGATCCCCTCATCGTGAACCTCGACCAGCAGATCGCCAACTTCCGGACCGACAACGAGACCCTCAAGCGCCAGGGCTTCGGCCCGGAGCACCCGATCGTCATCGCCTCCGCCAAGCGCATCGAGGCCGCCGAGCAGGAGCGCAAGGAGGCCCACGAGCGCATCCTCAAGAAGCTCTTCGCCTCCGAGGTCGACCAGCTCCGCATGCAGGTCGACGGCCTCGAGGCGACCCGCACGCAGGTCAACGAGGAGCTCAAGAGCGTCGACAAGCGCAAGCAGGACCTCACCCGCCTCCGCATCGTCCTCAAGGACATCGAGGACGAGGTCAAGACCAAGACCGAGGAGCGCATCCGCCTCGAGGCCTCGCGCAAGCAGCTCGAGCTCCTCCTTGGCAACCAGGTCTTCGACCGCGTCAAGCTCCTCGTCCCCGCCCAGGTCCCCAAGACCATGAGCTTCCCGCAGCTCAAGATCCTCATCCCCCTCGGGACCGTGCTGCTCTGCGGCCTCACCGCCGGCCTGGTCGTCCTCCGCGAGGTCCTCGACCAGCGCGTCCGCGGCCCGGCCGACCTGGCCACCATGGCCCGCGTCCGCGTCCTCGGCATGGTCTCCGACGCCCAGGAGGACCCGACGCGTCCCTCCAACCTCGCCACCGCCTTCCGCGATGCGCCCTCGGGCGTCACGGCCGAGTCCTTCCGCCTCCTGCGCGCCCCGCTGGTCAAGGCCATGGACCAGGCGGGCCACAAGACCCTCCTCGTCCTCGCGGGCATGCCCGGCTCGGGCGCTACCACCGTCGCCACCAACCTCGGCCTCGCCTGCGCCGGCGCCGAGGAACGCGTGCTCATCATCGACGCCAACCTCCGCCGCCCGGGCGTGCAGAAGGCCCTCGGCCTCCCCGACGGCCCCGGCCTCGGCGACGTGCTCGTCGGCGCCACCAGCCTCGACGAGGCCGTCCGCCCCACCAGCGCCGCCAACCTCTACGTCCTCACCGTCGGCTCGGCCGCCAACCGCGCCATGCCCGAGCGGCTCGCCTCCGAGTCCATGGCACGCCTCCTCAGCGAGGCCAAGGGCAAGTTCGACCGCATCTTCATCGACTCCGCCCCCGCCATCGTCTCCGGCGACGGCCTCGCACTCGCCCACCGCGTCGACGCCGTCACGCTCGTTGTCCGGGCCCTCTCCGAGAAGCGCGGCCTCGTGGCTCGTCTCCGCGGCCAGCTCGCCGAATCCCGCGGCGAGTTCCTCGGCGTCATCGTCAACGCCGTCCGCGCCTCCGCCGGCGGCTACCTCCGCGGCAACATCAAGGCCACCCACGAGTACCAGCACGGCGCCCAGGCCGCGTAGCTTCGTGGCACGGGCTTCCAGCCCGTGTTTCCTACACTCCCCCGCGCCGTGGAGAACCCACCCTCCCAGAACCGCACCAGCGCCGGACCCCAATCAGGGTCCGGCGTTTCTTTGCGCTCGCTGGTCACCGGCGGGAGCGGCTTCATCGGCTCCCACCTGGTCGAGCGGCTGCTCGCCCGCGGCGACCACGTCACCGTCATCGACGACCTGTCCACCGGCCGTCGCTCCAACCTGCCCGCCTCCCACGAGCGCCTCCGCTTCCTCGAGGCCGATCTCGCCAGCGCCCTGCACGCCCTCGGTCCGGGCGAGCGTTTCGACCAGATCTACCACCTCGCAGCGGCCGTCGGCGTCAAGCTCGTCGTCGAGAACCCCGCCCGCTGCATCCACACGAACATCGAGCTCACCTCCCGACTGATCGAGTTCGCCATGGCCCACGGGTCCGCCGGCAAGCCCGCCCCGACGCTCATCGCCTCCTCCAGCGAGGTCTACGGCAAGGCCGACAAGACCCCCTTCTCCGAGGAGGACGACGTCGTCTACGGCCCCACCTCCCGCACGCGATGGTCCTACGGCATGACCAAGGCCATCGACGAGTACCTCGCCCTGGACGCCCACAAGCGCCTCGGCCTTCCCGCCGTCGTCGTCCGCTTCTTCAACACCACCGGCCCGCGACAGGTCGGCTCCTACGGCATGGTCCTCCCGAACTTCGTCGCCAGCGCTCTCCGCGGCGAGGACCTCCACGTCTTCGGCGATGGCAAGCAGATCCGCTGCTTCGTGGATGTCCGCGACGTCGCCGAGGTGCTCCCGCGCCTGCTCGCCGAGCCCCGCGCCCACGGCGTGGTCATGAACCTCGGCTCCGACCAGCCCCTCACCATGGAGCAACTCGCCGATCTGGTCATCCGCACGCTCTCCTCGCGCTCGGGCAAGCGGTTCATCCCCTACGATGTCGCCTACTCCGCGGGCTTCGAGGATCTCCGCCGGCGCGTGCCGGACCTCACCCGCATCCGCCACGCCGTCGGGTTTTCCCCCCGATACGCGCTCGAGCAGACCATCCGCGATATCGCCGGCGAGATGAACAGCAGGCCGGCCGCGGAAAACGCCGAAACTCACCCTGCCCGTCGGAGCGCCCAGGCCGCTCCCGGGCACGCACACGCCGGGAAGGGGGGTCGCGTCGCATGACCGATCCCATCGCCGCCAACCCGACTCTCACCGGCCTGCCGCCCCTGCTCCAGGCGCCCGCGATCGCTCCCGGCTCGGGAGGCGGCGCGGTCCCCGACGCTTCGACGATCGCCGAACTGGCCCGCCAGGAAGCCGTCCTGCACGAGAAGATCCAGGCGCTTGTCCAGAAGAGCGATGCGGCCCACGGCGCCGGCGCGGCGGTCGGGCAACTCTCCCGCCTCGACATCTTCCACAACTACATGGGCATCTTCATGGTGTCCTTCCTCGTCGCGCTCATCGTCACGCCCTTCATGCGGCGCCTGGCCATCGCCAACGGCATCGTCGACCGTCCCAGCGTTGCCCGCAAGGTGCACCGCGTGCCCACCGCCTACCTCGGCGGCGTCGCCGTCTTCCTCGGCATCATGGCGGGCATCGTCTTCTCCTACACCCAGCCCCTGCACCACCTCATCTCGTTCCACCCGACCAGCCACGACACCTCGGGCATTCCCGGCGGCGTGCCGATCTCCGTCGTGCTCGGCATGACGGTCATCATGTTCTGCGGCCTCTGGGACGACGTCGCCGGCATCGACCCCCGCGCCAAGATCGCCGGCATGCTCTTCGCCGCCGCCGCGCTCGCCACCGAGGACGTCGGCGTCAAGGTCGCCGCGGGGCTGCTGATCCCCATCGCTCACGCGCTGCACATCCCCGTCACCGCGCTCCCGGGGGGCGCGGAGACCATCGCCTTCGCCATCCCCCTCCCGTTCTCGATCGGCGGCTACGGCGCGATCAACGTCGACCTCGTCTAC
>DASZWV010000528.1:0-1647 GCA_035546115.1 Phycisphaerales bacterium | reverse complement strand
TCCCAGCGTGATGGTGCACACGCCGCCTCCAAGGCAGCACGCCCCGTACAGGCCGGGGCGGACGATCGCCAGCCCGCGGGCTTCGATGGTGCCGGCGCCGCACGCGAGGCTCACCGGGCCGACGTTGGTCCTCGCGCCGTTGCTGAGGTTGATGCGGAACAGGTTCGCGCTGATGTCCGTGCCGTACAGCACGCCGCGGGCCGGGCTGTACGCCATGCCGAACATCTCGCCCGCGGCGGTGCCCAGGGGGGTCGTGGCGTTGGCGGCGAGATTGATGATCGAGAACGTCGCCGTGCCGTTGCCGGAGGAGTGATAGAGCGTCCCGCCCGGGCCGAAGGCGATGACCTCGCCGTCGGGCCCGGAGATCACGGGGCCGTACACCACCGTCGGCACGCCCGTCGTGGTGTCCAGCGTGTACAGCGTCGAGGCCGGCGTGCCGCCAGCGCCGGTCATCCCGTAGAGCACGCCCCCCGGGTTGAACGAGAGCGACGAGAACCCGAGCGGCAGGTCGGCCCCCGCGCCCACCAGCGTCGCGTTCCCCGTCGCCGGATCGATCCGGCAGAGCTTGCGGCCGGCGCTCCCGCTCGAGGCCGTCTTCACCACGCCCCATACCGACCCATCGACCGGGCTGGCCGTCACCGAGTTCACGCCATAGACGGTGAACCCGGGGAGCACGACCGCGACCAGGTGCGTCGCAGCGCCGGTGTCGAGATTGATCTGGTAGAACCGATTGCTTTGCGAGTCCGAGCCGTAGCACACCTCGGTCGTGGGCCGCGACGGGATGATCGCCAGGCCGCGCACATCGATCGTTCCGTACCCGGGCAGGTTCTCCAGTCCGATCATCGTCCGCGACCCGTTGCTCAGATCGATCCGGAAGAGGTTGCTGTCGATGTCCGAGCCGTACATCACGCCCTGGCCGGCGCTGTAGCCCATGCCGAACATCTCGCCGGTCGCATCGCCCAGGGCGGTTGTGGTGTTGGCGGCCAGATTGATGATGGAGAACGTCGCCGTGCCGTTGCCCGACGAGTGATAGAGCGTCCCGCCCGGCCCGAACGCGATGACCTCGCCGTCGGGCCCGGAGATCACCGGCCCGTACACCATCGTCGCCGCGCCCGTGCAGGTATCGAGCGTGTACAGCGTCGAGGCCGGCGTTCCCCCGTTGCCGGTCATGCCGTAGAGCACGCCCTCGGGGCTGAACGAGAGCGACGAGAACCCGAGCGGCAGATCGGCCCCCGCGCCCACGAGCGTCGCGACGCCGGTGGCCGGATCGATCACGCAGAGCTTGCGGCCGGCCATCCCGCCCGCCGTCTTCACCACACCCCAGATCGTGCCGTCGAGCGGATTGGCCGTCAGCGCCGTCGCGCCTTGGGCCGTGAACCCGGCGAGCGTGAGCGGCACGGCGTTGGACAGCTCGCCCGTCTGCAGGTTGACCTGAAAGATCTTTGGCGTGTAGGGGTCCGTGCCATAGCACGTGTCGGCACGCGCCGGTGTGGATGCGGAGAGCACGCCCGCGAGGGCGATGCCGCAGAAAACCGCCCTCAAGACCGAGCGCGTGATGGACATGTGTGCCTCCGAGTTCGTTCCATCCCCTGCCCCGCCGATCCCGCACTGTCCCAGAATGGGCGAGTCGCGTCAAGGACAAATACT
>DASZWV010000527.1:0-3454 GCA_035546115.1 Phycisphaerales bacterium | reverse complement strand
AGTTGCGCCTGGTCGAACGTGCGTCGCGGCTGGAAACGGTTCGGCTCGATGGCGCCCACCGGCACCTGGAGGATGCGGGCTGAGTCCACCGCTGATTCGGCCACCGGTGGTGGCGATGCACCCGGCACGGGCTTGGATGGGGCCGGCTTCGGCTCAACCATGGCTGGACCGGGAGATGTTGGCGCGGGCCTGGGCACCGCGGGCTGGATGGCGACGGGCTCGCCAAGAAGTGCGCTCAGGCCGCGGCCGAGACGACGAGGCTTGGAATCTGCTGTATTTGTTTGTATTTTGTTCATATCTTTCTCCGTGCCAGGCGCATCACAATATACTGGGTTGGCCGATGAGGGCATACAAGATATGGATTGGGAGTGTTGAAAGCATGGGATCAACAGGTGGTCGGAAAATCCGGAGAACGCGGTCTGGGAGGAAGACTCCGAAGTTGAAGCGTGACTCGACTTCAGAGAAGCTGCCCGGGAAGGGATTGCACGGAAGGACCGGAGAGATCGAAGTGATCGCCCGGGGCTGCCTGGTTGAGGGATCGTGCGTTCTGCTGTGTCGCAATGAGAAGCATGGGTACCTGTACTTGCCGGGAGGGCATATCGAATTTGGTGAATCGGCCGCGGCGGCGGTTTCCCGCGAGTTTCAGGAGGAGACCGGGCTCAAGGTGATCGTGGGCCAACTCGCGCTGGTGAGCGAGGGGACGTTTGCGACGCGCAAGCGGGCACATCACGAGCTCAACCTCGTGTTTCACGTGGAACGCCATGGGGGGAAGGTTGGAAGCACCGGGAGACCAGTAGCGGTGCGAAGCCGTGAGGAGGGGATCGATTTTGAGTGGGTGGACCTGGCCGCCATCGTCGATCTCGATGTGCGGCCGGGTGCGACGAAGGCGTGGCTCGCGAGCCGCGATCTTCATGCAGACGGTGCGCCGGCATGGGTATCGGAAATGGGTCCACGCTGGGAATAGGAAGCGGTGCGCCGCGCTCGCATGTGGAGCGGGTTGTTCCACGTGGAACGGTCTGTGTTGCAGGATTGCCAGACTGATCCGTGTTTGGATGGGACGCGCATTTGGTGCCAAGGCGGTGCCGCGGGACGCCCAATCTCTTGCTGCCGTCTGCTACTGCCGTGCGGCCAGGCGGGTGATGTGCGTTCGGCGCGGGTTGCGGCTTTCGAATACGGCATGCGAAGACCCTTGCCATACGAACGGCCTGAAGCCGCCCCGTCATCGAGGTCTGGCGCACGAGCAGTGGGTCACACTCGCTGTGCACGCTGCGAGCACGCGAAGGCGTGCCGGACTGGTTCACTGATTCAAGCGTGGGCTGCGGAGTGTCAGCGAGGCCCGCCGAAGGGCCTTGGTGGAGATCTGAGGGTCCTCAGCGGCGTGTTTGGCGCGGTGCTCAGAATGCCCCAGGCAATGCGCGAATCGGCTCTGCGAAGCCCGCAGACACGGGAACCCCGCAAGGCGCGCACGGGGCCGTGGCGCGCCGAAATACCGAACAAATACCGATAAAGAATCACTTACGAGCGATTCTCGCCCATCCAATGCTGGGGGTGCGTCGCGGTCTTGCGCGCCCAGGCGAAGCCGAAACTGCGCTGCGCCGCATCGGCGATGCGATCTACGACCTCCTCGGGCGAGTCTGTGCAGACGAGCAGACCCACGTCTTCCGGGCTGATTGTCCGCTCGGAGAGCATGCGCGTGCGGGCGAACTCGATGATGGGCTGCCAGTAGTCCCTGCCGACGAGGATCACCGGGAAGTCCTGGATTTTGCCGGTCTGGATGAGCGTGATGGCCTCGAAGAGCTCGTCGAGTGTTCCGAATCCGCCGGGCATGACGACGAACGCGTAGGAGTACTTGACGAGCATCACCTTCCGCACGAAGAAGTAGCGGAACTCGAGGAAGCGATCGACGTAGGGGTTGGGCTTCTGCTCCATCGGGAGCTCGATGTTGCAGCCGATGGATGGGCCGCCGGCGTCCTTGGCGCCGCGGTTCGCGGCCTCCATGATGCCCGGGCCGCCGCCGGTGAGAATCGTGAAGCCGACCTTGCTCAGGCGCCCCGCGATCTCACGGGCGAGGGCGTAGTAGCGGTGGTCTTCCTTGAACCGCGCGGAGCCGAAGACCGTCACGCACGGACCGACGAAGTGCAGGGCGCGGAAGCCGCGGATGAACTCGAAGGCGATGCGCACGACGCGGAAGAACTCGAAGCGACGGGTCTTCGGGCCTTCGAGAAACTCGCCCTCTTCGACGTTGCGGGTCGCCTTGCCCCAGCGACGCGCGGCGGGATTGGCCGGCTTGTCGGGCGGGCCCTCGTCGAGGATGAACCTGGTGGCGGGAGCCGCCTCCTGCGGGGCAGACTCGATCGCCGCCGCGCGTGCCGCGGCCTCGCCGATCTTCGGCCTGGACTTGTCCTCGAGCGTCTCGATCGAGGCGTCGGCGGTGGGGAGGGTGGGCGTGGTGGGCGCGGGTGGGGGAGTGGCGCTTGGCGGACGGCCCCCCGGCCCACCGATGCGAGGCGTCGTTGGTCTGTTCGAAGATGGACTATCCGGGGGCATCGTGGGGGGGAGACAAGTATCGGCATTCTTGGCTCGCGACGTTGCCCGCGGATTCCCGCCGGGGCGCCGTTCACGCGGGGACATCGTCGCCAGGAGCGTGGCCCAAGCGGCCGCGTGAATCCGCAGCAAGACGAGATCGGACGGGCGACTGAGGATCGCGGCGTGCGTGGCGCGATCGCGCCAAGACGAGCCGCGCGACGATCGCGCCGCTCTGACCGAGTCGGACGCGCCGTCACAGAACCAAAGAGAACCTCGGCAATACGAACTGGCCGGGCCGAATGGGGCGGTTATATTGAAGGACGTCTTTGTCCTTTTTCACACCGAGGCGATCCATGGACGAGAAACGCCGTCGCACACAGAGTCGCTTGTCACGACTGCTTGTTGCCGGGATCGGAGCTCCCGTGGTTGTGGCGGGGGTCGCCACGGGGCTTGGCGGCTGGGCCGCGCAGCCCGCGAATCCGACGTACGTGGTGTTCGGCTACAACGAGCTGGGCATGCACTGCATGAACCAGGACTTCAGCGAGATGATGATCCTGCCGCCGTTCAACTCGATACGGGCGACGGTGATCCGCAAGGGCTCGGAGCCGTCGATCGTGACCAGCGGCGTGACGATTCGGTACACGATACCGGGGTGTGCGCACTCGAGCGACAAGACGAACTTCTGGACGTACGCGCAGCCGCTGTTCGGCGCCTCGTTCCCGACGGATGTGGGGCTCGGGGGGTACGGATTGACGGGGACGATGGGCCCGCGCTCGCCGACCGCCAACGACTGGGAGGCGACGGGCGTGCCGGTGACGCCCTTCGACGACAGCGGGCGCGAGAACCCGTACGCGCTCGCGACGCTGCAGGTCGAGCGGTCGGGCGCGATCGTGGCCAAGACGCAGTTCGTCGCGCCGGTGAGCTGGGA
>DASZWV010000526.1:0-17167 GCA_035546115.1 Phycisphaerales bacterium | reverse complement strand
GCGCACCAGGCCCGCGCTCCCGATCTCGTACTGCTTCTCGACCGGCACCCGGTGGCCGTACTCCAGAGGAATGTCGAAGGGCTCGACGTCGAAGCTGATGCAGGCGAGCGGCGAGGAGGAAAGACCGCGGCCAGGAGAGGTCGGATCACTGGGCGCGGCGCTGGTCCGCGAGCTCGTTTCGCCGATCGTCGCCTCGCTCCTCATGGCGATCAATCCTTGGAGCGAGCCCGCCCGCGCCCGTACTTCCCCGCGATCGCGTTCATCCGCACATCCACGAGCGCCCAGAACATCCGCATCGGGTCCTTGAACAGGTTGACCTTCGAGACCTTGTAGCTGTGGCTCTCGCTCACGTACGCGGGCACCTCGGCGATCGAGTAGCCGAGCCGCTTGGCGAGATACACGAGCTCCACGTCGAACGCGAAGCCGCCGAGATGCTGCCGGGCGAAGATCTCGCGGGCGGCCTCGAGGCGGAAGCCCTTGAGCCCCGCCTGCGTGTCCTGGAACGGCAGGCCGAGGATCACGCGGGCGCACTTGTTGAACGTCCAACCCATGATACGGCGCATCGCCGTGGTGTTCCGCTCGGAGCGGTGCACCAGCGCCCGGCTTCCGATCACCACGTCCGCCGCCTCGAGGGCGAGGGCGAGCTTTGGCAAGTGGTCCATCGAGTACGCGAGATCGCCGTCGGTGAAGAGCACGAAATCCGCCGTGGCGCCCTCGATGCCCGCCTTCACGGCCTGGCCCTTGCCGCGGTTGGGCTTGTAGGAAATCAGCCGCAGACGCGACTCGGGGATGTCGGACTCGGCGATCAGATGGCGGAGCGTGTCGGCCGTGGAGTCGCTCGATCCATCATCCACGAAGAGGAACGCGTACTCCGGGTGCTCGAGGCCGAACCTCTCGACCTCCTCGAACGTCGCGCGGATCAGCCCCGCCTCGTTGTAGAACGGCAGGACCACCTGCACGCGGGTTCGCACCGGCTGGGGCGCCCTGCCGCGGTCTCCGGCGGCGAGACGCACGGTCCCCTTCGCATCGACCTCGAGCGCCACAGGCCGCGCGGGCGCGGCGGGCTTGGCTCCGTTGGATGCGGTGGGGGAGGAGTTCAGGACGACGGCCCCGGCATCTCTTTCGCGTTGTGGGGCGTTCGGTGGAGGCATTTCCAGGCTCGGATGATATGAAGGCGGCGCGTCCATCGCGATCGGCGATGGGAGCGAGAAAACCCGCATCCGACCTTCCCCATATCGCCCACTTACCCACGTTTTCGTAAGCCTTCGATGATCCGGTCGTAGTGGCGAGACGCGCTGGGGAGCCCGCCGGGCCGATTGCGGATCAGCCAGAGCCGCTCGTGCGCCGCCCTGATCGCCTCCGCGCGAGCGATGAGCGCGTCGCGCCGGCTCCGGCCGATTCCCCTGTCGCGGGCCGCGATGGCGTGATCGGCCGCGAACCGGGCGCACTCGAGCGCGTGCGCGAGCTCGGCGTTGATGCGCTCGTCGGCCGCCCGCGGGCGAGAGCCCGAGAGCCCATCCAGCCGCTCCGCAGCGGCTTGCCACATCTCGATCGGCGCTCCGACCTCGTGCTCGCCCGCCGTGAGCTGCCCCGGCACCGGCGGGTGCAGGTCATTGAAGAGCGCGCTGGCGTTCTTCACGCCGGCCTTCCGGCGGATCTGCAGATCGCAGTCGCCGAGTTCATCGAGCCAGGGGCCGAGCGTCATGGAGCAGTCGTCGAGCACGTGCAGCGAGGTCGCCCGCGGGTCGAACGCCCGGGCTCGATCGGGATTCCACGCGGCCTCCGCGCCCTGGGCAAGCCCCGCCAGCGAGATCGGCCACTGCTGCCGGTGCCCCATGTCTCCCCAGTCGCAGACCATGAACCCGGTCGCGCCGGCCCGCGACCCCTGCTCCGCCGCATCCGCGATGTTCTCGCGGCGCTCGACCGTACGCCCGGTGAACGTTCGCCACGACGATGTGCCGGGGCACACCCACGCCTCGTGCCCGTTCTCGCGCAGGAGCGACACCCACCGCTCGAACTTGTCCGTCGGCTCGTACCACCACGCGAGGCCGATCATCCCGCGGGGCATCAGGTGCAGCATTGCCGGCTGCGTGAGCGCGATGTCGGCCCACATCATCGGGCGCTTGCCGTGCCGGCCGCAGATCGCGGCGATCTTGTTGACGAACTCGAAGTACAACTCTGCCCGTGCCCGCTCGCGTGCTCCATCGCCTTCACCTCCGCCGGCCCGGCGCTCAACCTCGCTCCTGGACCGCCCCCATCCCACATCGAACGTTTCGTCGCACCCGATGTTCACCAGGCTCGACGAGAAGCACGGGAGCAACTGCCCGAGCAGGTCGGCCACCAGCGCCTCCGATCCCGGCTCGATCGGGCACAGCGAGAACGGGCCGCGGCGCTCCCACTGGTGGAAGTACCACGGGTTGTCCCCCTCGATCTCCGCCAGCGGCTGATACCGGGCCCGCCGCAGCCACGAGGCGAGATGCCCGAAGCAGTTCTGGTTCGCGCTCAGCTCGACGCCGCGGGCCGCGCAGTACGCATCCAGCTCGCGTGCCTCCGACGGCGTGAGGGGCGATGCGGGCGGGTCCGACCAGACCTCCTCGTGGCCCGCGTACGCGAAGGTGTGCTCGGTGTAGAGCTGCAGGTGGTTGAACTTGAGCGAGGCGAGCAGGTCGATCGTCTCGCGCAGCTGCGCCATCGTCGGCACCTTGTCGCGCGAGACGTCGAGCATGAATCCGCGGGTTGCGAAGGCGGGGGAGTCCTCGATCTGCAGGCACGGAAGATCGCCGGGACAGGCGATGGCGATCTGCCTGAGCGTCGCCGCGGCAAAGCGGACGCCCTCTCGCCGGCGCGCGTGGAGCGACACGCGAGCCTTGCAGTCTTCGTCTCGCTCGATGAGCAGCCGATACGCGTTGGGCGCAAGCCGGCCGTCGCAGTCGTTCACGACCACTCGGGACGACGCCCAGTCCCTTGCCACGTGGCCGAGAGCCTGTTTCCACACATCCTCCACCCCCGCGTTGAACCACGTCGGCCGGCGCGCGGTCGCCCCCGTCATGCGAAGCCGCCGCGGCGCGGGCAACAGGATGGGCGGAGAATCCGTCATCCGTCGTTGTTCTTCCGCCACCGGCGACGCGAGCGGCTCCCGTGCCCGATCACGCCGAGGTCCATGAGCGCGGCGAGCACGATCAGCACGATCCACATCCCGCTGATCACGCCGCCGTTCTGGTGCCACGCCAGGCAGTAGGCCAGGAGCGTGTAGGGCGCGAACAGCAGCCCCAGCACCGGAACGAAGCAGCCATTGAACGGCGGCGAGAGCTTCGCGAAGCACGACTCGAGCCACCCGCCCGTGAACAGCCAAAGCAGGACGATCGCGATCCGCGGCGTGAAGAACGCAACCAGTCCGAAGAGGCACCCAATCATGACAGGAAGATAGCACCCCGCGCCCGTTTCCAGCCCTACATCGCCCGCAACACCACCTGCACGATCACCAGGGCCTGCACGCCCGCGGCCAGATCGTCGAGCAGGATGCCCCATCCGCCCCCGTGCCGCTGCAGACCGTTCGCCGGCCACAGCTTCGCGATGTCGCACACCCGGAACGCCACGAACGCCAGCGCGAGCGCGAACAGCAGGTGCGGCAGCCCGTTGGTCGCGCCCGCGGGAAGCGCCATGAGCGGGATCGCCTGCCCCGCCGTCTCATCCGCGACCACCGAGCCCGGGTCCTTTTTGCCGAAGTGCGCCTCGGCGGCGCTCCCGAAGGCGACGCACGCCCACGAGAAAACGACGAGCACAGCGAGCAGCGCCCCGTGATAGGCGGCGCTCATCGCGGGCCCGCTCCCCTCCGGGCGCACGCCCAGGAAGATCAGACCCCCCGCCAGCGCGACCGTCGGCATCGAGCCCCACGTGCCCGACGCCGGGCGCATGTGCCCGAGACCGAACGTGGTGACGAGTGCTTTTCCGAGTGGTGAGAGTACGGGCTCGGCCATGGATGCAGAGCATACACGCCAGCCGCTTCACGCCGCGCGAATGCCCGCTCAGGCCCGCGGCTCTTCCCCGCCGGGCTTGGGGCGCAGGATCGCGATCCCCCGCGTCACGTACGGCACCGCGCTCCACGCCGTGATGATCACCGTCGTCCACACCAGCGCGATGATCGCGTTGCTCGCCATGGGCCCCGGACCGTGACCCCCCTCGCCGCGCACGTTCATGAGCACGAGCACCGCGGGAATGCACACCGACTGCAGGATCATCTTGAGCTTCCCGCTCATCGTCGCGGCGAACGCGCCGCCGCGTCCCTCGACCTCCGCCCGGATGCTGGTGACCAGCAGCTCGCGCCCGAGAATGACCGCCACCATCCAGGCTTGCACGCCCGTCACGCTCCCGACCGGCGGCGCGGGGCGGCCCGGGAAGTGCAGCACGGCCTCGCTCTCGTAGAAGGTGAACCCTGGCCCGGCGAGAAACATGAACGCCCCGATCACGAGAAACTTGTCCGCGAACGGGTCCATGATCCGTCCGAACGTCGTTACCGCGTTCCACTTGCGCGCGAGGTAGCCATCGAGAGCATCGGTGATCGCCCCCACCGTGAACAGGGCCGCCGCCGTCAGCAGCCAGAAGTCCGGCCCCGCGCCCGGCGTCACCAGCGGCGACTTGTGGTATTTCCATGGCGCCAGCACCGCGAAGAACGCGATCGCCAGCACCACACGCGCCGCCGTCAGCAGGTTCGGGGCGGCGCGCTCCCACGGCCCGGCGACAACGCCGGACGACGCCACGGATTTGGGCGCCGTGAGCGAGCGTACGGATGTGGCCGGAGGGGTGCTCACGTGCGCCCGATCCTAAGCCGTCGGACGTCGGTCCAACCGCCCGATCCCCGGCCGGACCCAAAAACAGGCCACGGCGCGATCCTCGTGCGTCGCCGCGGCCATCCGGACGATCAATCAACATCCCGCGAACCACGCGTTCAGGAAGTTGAAGATATCCGAAATGGTCCCCCCGCCCGCCGGATTCGGCGATCCGGCCGGCAGGCCGTCGAACCACTGCGAGAGGAAGTCGAGGATGTCGACCGGCGTCACAACCCCGTCCGCGTTCCAGTCCGCCGCGCACGCGGCGATCGTGATCGTGCGATCCGCCGAGACGGACCAGCGCATGGTCGCTGAAGCGTCGGGCCATTCGACCCGTATCGTGGCTCTCGAGGAGTTTCCCAGACCGAAGTGTGCGGAAAGCTCGCTCTGGCTCAGATAGCCCGTCGAGCCGGCGATCCAGCGTGTTGCTCGCGTCCATCCGGCGTCGTCGCGACCACGTGAGCCCCATACCCGTTCGGAGCGAGCCAAGGCGAGCCTCGGGTGGTCAGGAAGATCCGGACCCAATGGTTCGCCCGCGTGACGAGCGTCTCGTTGTGGTACAGATGAACGGGGCCGCCGTTCTCGGCGATCACGAGATCGACCCGTCTCCGTCGTTGTCGGTCATCTGTTCAAGATCGTGGTCGGACTCTCCACGGTGAGCAGTCCGCTCAACCCTGGCCCATCGCGCTTGAGATGATCAGGCTCTCGAGGCCGCAGCTCGCAGAACACGCCGGTCCATCCGCGCAGACCGAGCATGTGAGCCCCCGATCCGACAGCAGGACTTCTCGGGGCCAGCACTGGTAGCAGATCATTTTCGCAACTCACAAGAGGAAATTTCTGTCACCATATTGGCCAATATTAGCCAATGACCTGCTGACATCTGGATGCGCCGCGCATCTGACAGCCCACCCCCAGCCGCTCGATTCCCGGTTGCCCCTCCCACCCGCAACCACTATCCTCCGCCCTCATCTCCTGCGCCCTATTCGATCGGTTTCTGATCGGTTGGGCTGGGGTGTCTCGTCGCCTTGGAGCCTGCCTTGGACGGTCTGATCAGCCCGATCCTCCTCTACAGCGGTTGCGTCCTTGGCGCCATCGGCGTCTGTCTTGCCCTGCCCCGGCGCGGCCTGTCTCCGCAGGTGATCGGCGCGCTGCTGTTTGCGCTCGCCTTTGGTGTGCTCATGCTCGCTCTCGGGCTGAAGGCCGGACGAGGCGGGCTTCCGAACTTCAACTTCTACCTCTTCTCGTTCATCGCGCTGGGGGCCTCGCTCCGCGTGATCAGCCATCCGCGCCCCGTGTACGCCGCGCTGTACTTCATTCTCACGATCCTGTCGTCCGCGGGGCTGTACGTGCTGCTCTCCGCGGAGTTCATGGCCTTCGCGCTTGTGATCGTCTACGCCGGCGCGATCCTGATCACCTATCTGTTCGTCATCATGCTCGCCACCGAGACGCCCACGGCCGACCAGGTCGAGGCCCTCAGCGAGTACGACCGCTACTCCCGCGAGCCGCTGGTGGCGACCGTCGTCGGGTTTCTGCTCGTCGCGGGGGTGACTTCGCTCATGGCCACGGGGGTCCGCGGGATCGCCGCCGCGCCCGTCGCCTCCGCCGCGGCCAACATCAGCGACATGCCCGTGCGCGTCGAAACGGCGCTCCGCTCCGCGGGCCTTATCGGCGAGAACGAGCACATCGCCAACGAGACGCAGACCCAGGTTCCCGCCATCAATCTCGCACCCGAGGACGGCTCACCCGGGTACGTCATCATCGCCTACGGCGAAGGACGCACGCAGCGCATCACCACCAACGACCCTCGCTGGCCCAAGGACCTCCAGCTCTCGAACATCGAGGGTGTGGGCTTCTCGCTCTTGAAGGACCAGCCCGGCTCCATCGAGCTTGCCGGCGTCGTCCTGCTCATGGCCATGCTCGGGGCCGTTGTGCTGGCCCAGAAGAAGGTCGAGCTCGACGAGCAGGGCAAGCTCGCCGCGCAGCGGCGCTCACTCTCGGCCGTGCTTTCCGCCGACAACTCGCCGCTCATGGGCCCCGAAACCCCCGGCGGTCCAAACGTCCGCGAGGCCGAACTCAAGCCCCGCGCCGGCATGGGAGCCCCCGCCGCGCTGACCCCTCACGGAAGGGCCGTGAACATCACCAGCGCCAACGGCTCCAACGACGCGGCCTACCCGATCACCGGCCAGAAGAAGATCGGAGGCCACAAGTGACCGACCTCGCAATCACCCTCGCCCAGGCCGGCTTCCCGGCGCCGATGGCGCAGACGACGCTGATGCACTATCTCGTCGTCTCGGCGCTCATGTTCGGCATGGGTCTCATCGGCTTCCTCACCCGCCGCAACCTGATCATCATGTTCCTCTGCACGGAGCTGATGTTCCAGGCCGCGGGCCTCGCCCTCATCGCCTTCAGCCGCTACCACCTCAACCACACGGGCGAGGCGTTCGTGATCTTCGTGCTGACCATCGCCGCGGCCGAGGCCGCCATGGCCCTCGCCCTCGTCGTCCTGCTGTTCCGACGCAAGGAAACCCTCGACGCCAGCTCCTGGATGCAGTTGAAAGGCTAAGGGTGACTCTGGCATAAGCCAGGGTTGCCCCGTCCTCCCTCGATCAAACACACGTGACCGATCTCCTCTCACATCTCCCCCTTCTTCTCGCCCAGGCCGGCGAACACGCCGCCCACGCGCCCGCCGCCGCCGGAGACGCAGCCCACGCGGCCCTGGGTGCCCCGCGCGGGGTGCTCCCCGCGTGGGCCGGCTCCCTGCCCCTGTTCCCGCTGCTGGCGTGCGTGCTCTGCACGCTTTGCGCCATCTTCCGCGTCAAGACCAAGCTTCCCGCGGCAATCACCGTCGCGCTGCTCGCGCTCTCCTTCGTCGTGGCGTTCCTGAACTACCAGAACACCATGGCCCATCCGGGGGCGCAGGCCGCGGTCGTGCCCCTCTTTGACTGGATCAACTTCGACTGGGCCCTGGCCCACAACCAGACCACGCCCGCGCACGTCCTGGTCGCGAACTTCTCGTTCTACATCGACCCCCTGACGTGCCTGTGGATGCTCTTCGTCACCGGCCTCGCGACGCTCATCGCCCTCTACGCCAGCGAGTACATGAGCCACGACGTCGGTGCCGGCTACTGCCGCTTCTTCATGGCCTTCAATCTGTTCGTCTTCTCCATGGCCTGCCTGGTCATGGGCGACAACCTCCTGCTGCTCTTCCTCGGCTGGGAGGGCGTCGGTCTGTGCTCGTACCTGCTCATCGGGTACTTCTACCAGAGGCCCTCGGCGGTCGCGGCCGGCAAGAAGGCCTTCATCATGAACCGCATCGGCGACCTCGGTCTGTCGATGGGGATCATGCTCACGTACGTGCAGTTCGGCACGCTCGAGTACGACAAGCTCTTCCCGCAGGTGGCGGGGTACTGGCACCTCGCCGTGGAGCACAGACTCGCCGAGGTCCCCTTCCTCATTCAACTGATTCCGGTGCTTTTCACCGTGGGCGCCTTCGGCAAGTCCGCCCAGTTCCCGCTGTACGTCTGGCTGCCGGACGCGATGGAGGGCCCGACGCCCGTCTCGGCCCTCATCCACGCGGCGACGATGGTCACGGCGGGCGTGTACCTCGTCGCCCGCTTCTTCCCACTCTACCTGTGCAGCGCGTGGGCCCTCGACATCGTCGCCTGGGGCGGCGCGATCACGGCCCTGCTGGCCGCGACCATCGGCATGGCCCAGTTCGACATCAAGCGCATCATGGCGTACTCGACGGTGTCGCAGCTCGGCTACATGTTCTGCGGCCTGGGCGTGTACGGTGCGACGGGCGGCGTCGGGCACGTCTTCACCCACGCGTTCTTCAAGGCCCTGCTCTTCCTCGCCTGCGGCGCCGTGATGCACGGCTTCGCGGGCCAGCTTGACCTCCGCAAGCTCTCGGGTCTGGGCAAGATGCCCGGGTGGAAGATCGTCTCATGGACGATGCTCGTCGGATGCCTGAACCTCGCCGGGTTCCCGATCATCACCTCCGGCTTCTTCTCCAAGGACTCCATCGTCGGCGGGGCCTTCGCCAACGCCCACACGCAGGCGATCGGCTGGATCCTGCTCATCACGGCGGGCCTGACCGCGTACTACACGTTCCGCGTCTACTTCCGCGTTTTCGTCGGTCCGAAGCACTACGAGCCCGGCGACGAGTTGCACGCTTCCCACGACGACCACGCCCATGGGCACGGCGATCACGCTCCGGAAACGGCCGCCGACCACGGGCACGATGCCCACGATTTCCACCCCCACGCGCCCGGCTGGGCGATCAATCTCGTGCTCTCGGTCCTGGCGATCGGCACGTTCCTGGCGATCTGGACCGTGTACCAGCTCCCAAAGGACGGCTGGGTCGCCCACATGGTGAACACCTCCACGGCCGGCGCGGCAACCCCCGAAGTCGAAGAAGCGCACTTCCTCGGCATGGACCCGCACCACGGCGCACTGATCGCCTCGATCGTCATGGCCATCGGCGGCATCGTCGCAGCCTGGTGGTTGCATCTTGCCGGCCGCACCACCGCCGCCACCAGCCGCGCCGACGGCCTCATCCCCGCCCTGGGCCCGATCCCGAATCTCGCCCAGCACAAGTGGTACGTGGATGAGATCTACGACTTCCTGATCGTCAAGCCCCTCTGGTTCCTCAGCCACATCCTGTACTTTGCCGACAAGCTGCTGGTGGATGGACTGGTGAACGCCTTCGGCTTCATGCCCCGCGCGGCGGGCGGCATGGTCCGCAGGCAGCAGACGGGTGTTTTGCACGACTACGCCGTGAGCATGGCCGCGGGCATCACGCTCGTGGTCCTCGTCGTCGTCATCATCAGCAGCGGGGGGCACTTCTAAATGGGGATGCTCCACGACATCATCTACTCGCTCCCGCTCGGGATCGTCCTGCCGCTCTTCTTTGCGCTGCTCATCTGCGGCTGCAGGCCGGGCCAGGGCAAGCTGATCCGCGCCTTGGCGCTGGCCGGCACGCTCATCCCGTGCGTCTGGTATCTCTTCATCGCCGGCACGTTCACGTGGGACCACGGCGATGCGGACTATCTCAAGCTCACCTATCACTGGTTCCCCGCCGCGGGCATCAGCCTGAGCTTCGGCGCCGACACGATCTCCATGCTGCTGGTGGGCCTGACGGTGCTGCTCGGCCCGATCTGCGTTCTCGCGTCGTACACGGCCATCACCGAGCGTCTGCGGACCTACTACGCGTGGCTCCTGATCCTGCAA
This sequence comes from Phycisphaerales bacterium, assembly GCA_035546115.1. GTDB lineage: Bacteria > Planctomycetota > Phycisphaerae > Phycisphaerales > UBA1924 > UBA4658. Next base: position 7,112 of record DASZWV010000526.1, on the reverse strand, counting down.
GGGGCCATGACGGGCGTCTTCCTCGCCCGCGACCTGATCCTGTTCTACACGTTCTTCGAGTTCACGCTCGTCCCCCTGTACATCCTCATCAACCTCTACGGCTCGACCAACCGCCGCGCCGCCGCGACCAAGTTCTTCCTGTACACCTTCACCGGCTCGCTCATCACGCTCGCGGGCCTCGTGTACGTCGCCGTGAAGCACCACGCCGGCCACCACGCCTGGACGTTCGACTTCCACGCCCTTGAGGCGACCGCCCGCTCCATGACTCTGCGCGAGCAGACGTGGGTCTTCTGGGCCCTGCTCGCGGGCTTCGCGATCAAGGTGCCCCTCTTCCCCGTGCACACGTGGCTCCCCCTCGCCCACACCGAGGCCCCCACCGCGGGCTCGGTCATCCTCGCGGGTGTTCTGCTCAAGCTCGGCACCTACGGCATCTTCCGCTTCGCCCTCGGCTTCGTGCCCGCCGCGTGCATCCACTTCGCCCCAACGCTCGCGGTGCTCAGCATCATCGGCATCATCTACGCCGGCCTGATCTGCTGGGTGCAGACCGACGTGAAGAAGCTCGTCGCGTACTCATCCGTGAGCCACCTCGGCTTCTGCGTGCTCGGCCTGTTCGCGCTCAACAGCGTCGGCCTCTCCGGCTCGGTGCTCTACATGATCAACCACGGCCTCTCCACCGGGGCCCTGTTCCTCCTGATCGGCATGATCTACGAGCGCTACCACACCCGCTCGCTCAAGGAGATGGGCGGTCTCGCCCGCGCGATGCCCATCTGGGCCTCCTTCATGGTCTTCTTCACGATGGCCTCGGTCGGCCTGCCCGGCCTGAACGGCTTCGTCTCCGAGTTCATGTGCATGTTCGGCGCGTTCCAGTCCGACTCACACCGCTGGGCCGCGGCGCAGGCTGGGCACACGGGCCTTCTCTCGGGCGCCACGCCCGGCGAGCTCGGCCCCTGGTTCGCCCTCGCCGCGGGCACGGGCGTGATCGTCACCGCCATGTACCTGCTCTACATGCTCGGCAAGATCGTCTGGGGCCCGCTCCACGAGCCGGGCGGCTCGCACGGCCATGGACACGACGACGGCCACGCCCGCGGCGTGCTCCCCAAGGACCTCGGCGCGCGCGAGATCGGCATCCTGCTCCCGCTCGCCGCGCTCTGTCTCGCGCTGGGCCTGTATCCCACGCCGATCCTTCGGGCCCTGGAACCCTCGACCAGCGCCGTCGCCCGCGTCATTCAGCACTCGCGTGAGAATCCGCCGCCCTCCGGCGTCCCCGCGGAAAGCGTCGCGAGCATCGCTCCCGCCGATCATCCCGCATCCGACATCGCGCATCCCACATCGGAAGGAGGGAGCCGCTAGATGGAATCCAAGCTCACCCTCCTCTGGCCCGAGATCATCCTCTTCCTCACGGCCTGCTGCGTGATGATCCTCGGCCAATCACGCCACAAGGATTCGCGCAACCTCTCCCCATGGGTGTGCGGCGTCGGGTTGGCGCTCAGCGGTCTGGCCGCACTCTACCTTCCCGGTTTCCTCGCCGGGCAGCCGTGGACGATCCGGGCCGACAAGCTCGTGGACACCGCGCTGCCCAGCCTGCCGATCTACGGCAAGGTCCTCGTCGCCGTCCTCGGCTTGGTCATGCTGCCGCTGATGGCGGGCGTCTCCGACCGTGAGCTCGAGGCCGCCGCCGATCGCGGCCGCCCGTTCGAGGCCCTGCGCTCCACCCGCGGCGAGTTCTACTCGTTCTTCCTCTTCTCCCTCACCGGCGTCATGCTCTGCGCCTCGGCCGATGACCTGATCTTCCTCTTCCTCGCCCTCGAGCTTACTTCGCTTCCGACCTACGTCATGGTCGCCCTCTCCACCGCCCGCAACCGTTCCATGGAGGCGGGCGTGAAATACTTCTTCCTCGGCGCCCTCGGCGCGGCCGTGTTCCTCTACGGCTTCGCGCTGATCTACGGCGCAACTGGCTCCACGCACTTCCACGACATCACCCGGTCGATCGTCGCGAGCGCGGGCGCCCATGCCCCGAACACCCTCGCCCTCATCGGCGTGGTCCTGGCCGTGCTCGGCGTGTGTTTCAAGATCGCCGCCGTGCCGATGCACTTCTACACGCCCGACGTCTACCAGGGCGCATCCGCCTCGGTCGCCGGCTTCCTCGCGTTCGTTCCCAAGGCCGCGGGCTTCTTCGCGATCATGCTCCTCTGCTCGCTGGTGGGCTGGCAGTGGACGAGCGATCCCGATCACCCGGCCCTCGCCCTGTTCGGCAACGCCCCGCACCTGCCCGACGCGCTCCGCACGATCCTCTGGGTCATCGCCGTGATGACCATGACCGCGGGCAACGTGCTCGCGATCATGCAGCACAGCGTCAAGCGCATCCTCGCGTACTCCTCGATCGCCCACTCCGGGTACATGCTCGTCGGCGTCATCGCCGGGCCGGGGCCCGAGGGCTCGCCCTTCTCGCGCAACGGCCTCGCCGCCGTGCTCTTCTACCTCGCCGCGTACGGCATCATGACCATCGGCGCCTTCGCCGTCGTCGCCTGCCTCGACAAGAAGACCGGATCGCAGACCGACGAGGCCGACGACATCGAGGACCTCCGCGGCCTCGCGCTCACGCGCCCGCTCCTCGGCTGGACGATGGTCCTCTCCTCGATGGGCCTGCTCGGCCTGCCGCCTCTGCTCGGGTTCTTCGGCAAGGTGCCCCTGTTCACCGCGGGCATCGGCGCGGGCGAGATCCCGCTGGTCATCATCCTCGGCATCAACAGCGCGATCGCGGCGTACTACTACCTCCGCTTCGCGTACGTCTGCTTCATCGAGGCGCCCGAGTCTCTCCCCAGCGCCCCGAAGATCGAGCCCTCGCCCGCCGCGGGCGCCCGCCACATCACCGGCTTCCTGTCGATGGTCGGCGTCGTCGGTCTCGTGGTCATCGCGGGCCGGATCGCCGATTTCGCGGCCAAGGGCGGCACCTACGACGCTCCCTTCATCAAGGCCGCCAAGCCCGCCGAGGATCACGCGGCCAAGCCGGGTGAACCCGCCGGCGAGCAGGCCGCGGCCAAGGAACCCCACGAGCACGGCGGCTGAGCGGCCCGGCCCTAATATTGGGGCTCCGTCTCAACTCGCCGTGACCTGCACCCCAGACATCCCCTCGCCCCTGAGCGTCGATTCCGCGCGCTACGCGTCGGCCTGCCTCGCCGCGCAGGCCAAGGGGGGCCACGCCGGCGCGATCGACCGCTACCGGGCGTTCTACCGCCAGAACGCGGTTCCCGGCGGCGTCGCGCTGCGGAGTCTCGGCCGCATCCACGAGTCCGAAAGCTCCGAGGGCATCGTCCGCAAGTTCACGCTCACCCTCGGCCCGACCCGCGAGGGCGTCTACGACAAGTCCAAGCCCGGCGAGCGACTCGAGACCGAGTCGGTCATCATCCCGATGATCGGCAAACGCCGCATCCGCACGCACACGCTCTGTGTCTCCAGCCAGGTCGGGTGCGCGATGGGCTGCCAGTTCTGCCAGACGGCCCAGATGGGGCTGGTCCGCAATCTCACGGCCCAGGAGATCGTCGGCCAGTGGTACGCCGCCCGGTGGATGGTCGGTCGATACCAGGACACTCATCACAGAGAGCACAGAGAGCATCGAGAAAACGACGAGGAGAATCCGGCTTCGGCCCTGTCTCTCTCGGTGCCCCTCGTGGTGACGGCGAGCGGCTGCCCGTCCATCCGAAATGTCGTGTTCATGGGCATGGGCGAGCCCATGGACAACCTGTCCGAGGTCATCGCCGCGATCGCCATCCTGACCGACCGCAACGGCCCCAACCTGCCCATGAGCAAGGTGACGATCTCCACCGTCGGGCGCGTCGACGGCATCGCGCAGCTCGCCGATCAGGTCCGCAAGCCCGGCTGGCATCGCCTGAATCTCGCAGTGTCGCTCAACGCTCCGAACGACGACATCCGCGCCGCGATCATGCCGATCAACCGCCGCTTTGGGATGTCGCAGCTCCGCGAGGCCCTCGAAACCTGGCCGATCTACGGCGCGGCCAAGCTCTGCCTCGAGTACGTCCTGATCCCCGGCGTGAACGATGCGAAGCAGCACGCCGAGCAGCTCGGCGATTACGTTCTCGGGCGCGCCCAGTACGCGGGCCGCCCGCCCCTCCCCGGCCTGGTGAACCTGATCCCCTACAACCCGCGCGAGGGCTCGCCTTGGCCCGCGCCCGAGGAGCCGAGCGTCGATCAGTTCCTCGCCTGGCTCTCCGACACGGGCGTGTACGCCAAGCGCCGCCGCACCAAGGGCCGCGACCAGATGGCCGCGTGCGGCCAACTCGGGAATCTCGAGTTCCGGCGCAAGCGTTTGCAGCCCCAAGGACTCACGATCGCCGCCTCGATGCCCTGATGCCTCGCGCCTCGATGCCGCGCTTCAACCCGAAATCCGTCCGGCCGCGGCCACATTCGCCCGCAGGTGCGCAACACTCGCCGTTCCCACGACCAGCGAGCTCACGCCCGCTCTCCCAAGCGCGAAACGCATCGCCGCCTCCACCGGATCTTCCGTCGTGCTCTTGATCTCCACCGGCATCTTTGCCATCAGCCCCTGCACGTGTCCGCTCGCGAGGCCCTTCTTGACGATCACGCCTACGCCCCGCAGGTAGGCCGCATCTACCACCATCCCCTGGCGCTGATCCGCGGGCCCATAGGCCACCATCACGACGTCGCACCCGCCGCCGCTTTCGCGCACCGCCAGCAGCCCCGCATCGACGCTCTTGGTGCTCGCCCCGATCGCCCGTACGAGGCCGCGCCGCTTGAGATCGCGCAGGACATCGAGCGCCCCAGAGCCCATCACCTCCCACAGATCGTTGCTCCCGCAGTGCAGGAGCACGACGTCAAGCGCATCAACCCGCAGCCGCTTCAGGCTCCGCTCCACGCTCGTCCGCACGTGGGCGGGCGAGAAATCGAACCGTGACTCGCCGGTCGCCGCGTCAAACTCCTCACCCACCTTCGTGCACACCACCCACCGGGCCCGGCCGCCAAACCAGCCGTTCGCCGCCATGAGCCCGCCAATTCGTTCCTCGCTCACGCCGTACGCCGGCGCGGTGTCGATCAGATTGACCCCCAGCTCCGCGCTCGCCCTCAGCAGCGCCGTCGCCTGCTCATCGGTCGGCAGCGCAAACCCTTCCCCCCCCGGGTACTTCACGCCGCGGTTGCGCCCCAGCTTCAACGTGCCCAGCCCGAGCACCGAAACCCGCATCCCCGTCCGTCCCAGCGGCCTCATCTCCATTGCACACCCCCGGCGCCCGCGCGCTCCCACGGCAGCGGTGCGATGGTGGGCCGCTCGAAGCCCGTGAACGCATCGCCCAGAGGCTTCCGGGCCGGACTCGCCGGGCCCCCCGTCCCGCGCACGAGCTCGATCACCCGCTCGGCCAGCAGCGGCGAGAACGCCAGCTTCGTCGGATACGCCACGATCGTGCCGAACTCCCCGCCCAGATCGACGATCACCGGTTCGTCCGGCCGCTCGATCTTTCCCCCCGCGCCCCCGATCGTCCCCTCCGCCCGGTTCACGCGCACCGCCGCCCACTGCGTGTCCGCCAGATCGACCCAACCCAGGCACGCGGCGATCTCGCCGCGCGCCGCCGCGATCTGCTCCTCCGCCGGGCGATCCACGCCCGCCTCTGCCACCTCGCCTCCCACGTACCACACCACGCGCCCCTCGGCATCCACCTGCGAGGTGATCGTCAAGCGCGGCCGGTCGGCCACGCCGACGCAGTGCCCGTAGACCTCCGGCAAGTCTCCCCGCGCCATGACCATGTGCAAGGGCCGCACCTGCTGGCCAACCCCGTGTTTCCCGTTCGATCGCGTGCCCGCGTGCAGGTGCTCCATCAATGCCGCGTTCCCCTCGCCCGCGCAGAGGACCACTCGCCGCGGGCGCACGAGCACATCCTCCATCACCCCCCGCAACCGGATCGCATCGTCCGCCACTTCCCAAGCACCGCAACGCACGATCCCCTCGCCGCCGGCGGTCTCCGCCAGCGCGTGCACCACCGACCGCGGCTCGAGCACCCGCTCCTCAACGGTGTAGACATCCACCCCGCGCCCCGCCCCGGCGAAGCACTCCGGCCGCTCGGCCGCTCTCACCCGTCGCACGGGCGTCCGGACCACCCGCCCGACCGCCGCTCCGACCAGCCGCGAGCCGATCCCCGAGGTCGTCCACAAGTACTGCCGCTCACTCAGCACCCTTGCCGACCGCAGATCGATCTCCCCACGCCCCGCCAGGCACGCCTCCCAGATCACCGGCATCCCGGCGATCGCCGCGCTCGCCCGCGAGGCCCGACCCGTGAGCGCATACTTGATGCCGCCATGGATGATCCCCTGGCTCGCGATCGTCTGCCCGGCCCCGAGCGCATCCTTCTCCACCAGCAGGCAGGCAAACCCCAGCGCGCGCAGCCGCGCCAAAGTCCACAGCCCCGCCACGCCCCCGCCGAAGATCACCACATCAACCTGGATCGCATCGCTCGCCACGCGCCAAGTCTACCGCCCGCCCTCGATCGCCGTTTCCCTACGATTCCCCGTGCACGAGTCCGACCTCCACGCCCGCATCTTTGCCCGCTCGGCCGACCTCACGCACGCCTTTCCCGGCATCCTCGTCGGCCCCGGCGACGACTGCGCTGTCATCCGCACGCCCAGCGGCGATCAGCTCCTGCTCAAGGTCGATCAACTCGTCGAGAACCGCCATTTCGCCCCTGACACCGCGGTCGATCTCATCGCCCGCAAGGCGATCGCCCGCACCGTCTCTGATATCGCGGCGATGGGAGGGATTCCCACGCACGGCCTCGCCGCGGGCGTCCTGCCCCCCAACTACCCACACGCCGACGAGCTCTGCCAGCGGCTCGCCCACTGGGCCCGCCACTTTCATGCGCCCCTCATCGGGGGCGACATCGCCACCGCGCCACCGGGCGGTCCGCTCACGCTCAGCATCACGCTCATCGGAACCCCGCACCCCCGCCGCGGCCCCGTCCTCCGGTCCACCGCCAGGCCGGGCGATGAACTCTGGGTCACCGGCCGCATCGGCAACTCTCTGTCCAGCAGTCGCCACCTCAACTTCGAGCCCCGCCTCGCCGAGGCCAAGCTCCTTTGCGACACACTCGGTG
>DASZWV010000525.1:0-3354 GCA_035546115.1 Phycisphaerales bacterium | reverse complement strand
TGCTCTCCCGCACCGTCGACGCCGTCATGGCCGAGCAACGCGCGGCCTCGTTCAAGACGCGCTCAATCAAAGCCGCCGCCAAGCTCGCCGGCCTCAAGCTCGCCCTCTCGATGGTGGACCTGACCACCCTCGAAGGGAAGGACTCGCCGGAGAAGGTCCGGGCCCTGTGCCAGAAGGCCGTCCGCCCAGACCCGACCCGCGAAGACCTGCCCAGCGTCGCGGCCGTGTGCGTGTATCCGACGATGATCAAGGTCGCGTGCGACAATCTCGCGGCCATCGGCGGCAAGCATGTCAAGGTGGCCGCGGTGGCCACGGGATTCCCCAGCGGGCAGTACCCCCTCTCCGTGCGCATCGCCGACACCGAGCAGGCGGTGCGGGATGGCGCGGATGAGATCGACATGGTGATCAGCCGCGGCGCGTTCCTTTCCGGGCGCTACGACGAGGTCGCCCACGAGATTCGCGAGTTCAAGGCGGTGTGCAACGCGTCGCGTTCGCTCGGCGGCGATGCCAAGGAGCACGTGCATCTCAAGGTCATCCTCGAGACGGGCGAACTGGAAACCTACGACAACGTCCGCCGCGCCAGCGACCTGGCCATCGAGGCGCTGCTCGCCGATGGAGCCGAGGGCCCCGCGGGGACGGGATTCATCAAGACCTCCACGGGCAAGGTCACGCCCGCCGCGACCATGCCCGTGACGCTCGTCATGCTCGAGGCCATCCGCGACGCGTACATGGCGACTGGCAAGATGATCGGCATGAAGCCCGCGGGCGGCATCCGCGCGGCCAAGGAGTCTCTGCACTACCTCGTCATGCTCAAGGAGACGCTCGGCGATCGGTGGCTATCCCCGGACTGGTTCCGCTTCGGCGCGAGCACGCTGGTGAACGACCTGCTCAGGCAGATCGCCTGGCTGGAAACCGGCAAGTACGCGGCCCGATATGACTTCAGCGAGTCCTGAGCATCCCCCGTCGGGGACGGGGCCCATACCCTTGCACATGTCCACGCCCGAGGCCACAGAACAAGCCCTCGTCCCGCGCACGAATGGTTCGCTCGTGAGCAAGCCGCCACGGGACAGCGAGCCCGGCCTCGATTTCGGGCGCGCCTGGGAGTACGCACCCGCGCCCGAGTCCGTGAAGGTCAAGATCGACGACAAGTACGGCCTGTTCATCGACGGCAAGTTCGTTCAGCCCAAGGGCCCCGGCGGCGGGGCGAAGGCGGCCAAGCACTTCGCGACGACCAACCCCGCGACCGAGCAGGTGCTCTCGCACGTCGCCCACGCCGGCGAGACCGACGTCAACGCGGCCGTCGGCGCGGCTCGCAAGGCCCTTCCCAAGTGGGCCGGCCTGAGCGGAGCCGAGCGCGGCAAGTTCCTTTTCCGCATCGCCCGCCGCATCCAGGAGCGGGCCCGCGAGCTCGCCGTTCTCGAGACGATGGACGGCGGCAAGCCGATCCGCGAGTCGCGCGATGTCGATGTGCCGCTCGTGGCCCAGCATTTCTTCTACAACGCCGGCTGGGCGGACAAGCTCAGGTACGCCTTCCCGGGGCATGACCCAAGGCCGGTCGGCGTGTGTGGCCAGGTGATTCCGTGGAACTTCCCGCTGCTGATGGCCGCGTGGAAGATCGCCCCGGCGCTCGCGTGCGGCAACACGGTCGTGCTCAAGCCCGCCGAGACCACGCCGCTGACGGCCCTGCGCCTCGCGGAGATCTTCCAGGAGGTCGATCTGCCGCCGGGCGTGGTGAACATCATCACCGGCGCGGGAGACACGGGCGCGGCCCTCGTCAATCACCCGGACGTGGACAAGGTCGCCTTCACCGGCTCCACCGAGGTCGGCAAGCGGATCGCCAAGGCGATCTCCGGCTCGCACAAGAAACTCACGCTCGAACTCGGCGGCAAGTCGCCGAACATCATCTTCGAGGATGCCAGCATCGACCAGGCGGTCGAGGGGATCATCGCGGGCATTTTCTTCAATCAGGGGCACGTCTGCTGCGCCGGCTCGCGCCTGTTCGTGCAGGAGAGCATCGTCGACCAGGTCATCGCCAAGCTCCAGGTCCGCATGGCGAGCATCCGCGTCGGCGACCCGATGGACAAGAACACCGACCTCGGCGCGATCAACTCGCGCATGCAGCTCGACAAGATCCAGGAGTACCTCGCCGCCGGTCAGAACGAGGGGGCGCAGCTCCATATCTCCGGCCGCCTGGGCCTGCTGCCGGGCAAGGCGGAGCCCAAGTCGCTCGACGTGCCGACGGGGTTCGTCGACAAGGGCTACTTCTGCCGCCCCTGCTTCTTCAGCGGCGTGCAGCCGAGCCACCTGGTCGCCCGCGAAGAGATCTTCGGCCCCGTGCTCGCGGTGCTCACGTTCCGCACGCCCGAGGAGGCCCTCACCCGTGCCAACAACACCCCCTATGGACTGGCGGCGGGCGTCTGGACCGACAAGGGCTCCAAGATCTTCGAGATCGCCCGGAAGCTCGAGGCCGGCGTGGTCTGGCTGAACACCTACAACCGCTTCGACGCGGCCAGCCCGTTCGGGGGCTTTAAGGAGAGCGGGTTCGGGCGTGAAGGGGGCATGCAGGGTTTGCGGGCGTATGTGAGCCTTTGAGCGTGGTGCCCGATGCCGGCGGGCGATTCGCGCATGCGATCTCAACCGGGGTTTGCCGCGGTTGTAGAACCAGAAGTGCACGCGGCGAACTGGACACCTTCGTCTGCGTACCATCGCCTGCCCCCGCCCCACGGATGGACTTCACCGACGCCAACTCGTTCCTCCGCCAGCACTGGATGGAGATATCTGGGCTGTTCACGCTCGGGGTTTCGCTGTGGATTGCGTTCGGCCCCTTGCGGCATCGCCTGCCGCGGCTTCTCACACGGTTGGGCAAGTACTCGGCGACGCTCAAGCTCGTTCTGCTCAGCGGCGGCTGTTGGTTCCTGCTGTATCGCTGCATGACGGACGATGAACCTTCGCTCGCGATCAACTGGATGCTGGCGTTCCTTGGCATTGTGCTCCTGGCGGGCGCCGCGTTCGTGGTGACGCGAAGACAGGCCGGGCCGCGATCCGCTCCGGGCGCCTCCGGCGGGCAGGCCGATGCCGGCCCGCAGGCGAGGCCGACCGAACCGGGGGCGGGCGCGGCCTTGCGAATACGCTCGGCATGCACCCCGAAGGCGCGAGGAGCGCCAGCCCAGCCCTGAACGTTCGCCCGATCATGCCGGAGGATCGGCGGTGGGTGCGCGATGAACTGGTGCGTAACTGGGGCGGGTCGGAGATCAGTTCCCTGGGAATATGGCATCACGCGGATCTCCTTCCCGGGTTCGTCGCGTTCATGGCGGAGGGCGGGGAGGCCGTTGGACTGGTTACGCACACGCCGCC
>DASZWV010000524.1:0-2746 GCA_035546115.1 Phycisphaerales bacterium | reverse complement strand
GCGCCTTGACGCTCGCGATGGTCTTCGCCGCACTCACCGTGCTCTCGGGGTGCGCCGGACATCCTCGGGCACCGAAGACCGAACTGCCCATCACCGCCACCCAGGCCCGCGCCGTCACCATCTTCCGGGGCGACGGCTCGCGGGCTTCGTGGCAGGACTTGGTCTCCGCCACCGCGGGCTCGGAGGCGATCCTTGTTGGCGAGAACCACGGGCATCCGCTCGGCCTCGCCGCGGCCAGTGCGCTCTGGCAGGACGTGCTCGAGCGCTCGCCGAACGCGGCGCTCGCGATGGAGTTCTGGGAGCGCGATGAGCAGTCGCGCCTGGATGAGTATCTCTCGGGCGTCACCGATCAGGCCACGTTCCTCAAGCGGTGCGCGAGGACGAACTCGAACTATCCACCCGGGCACCGGGCGATGATCGAGGCCGCCAAGGCCGCGCACCGGCCCGTGATCGCCGCCAACGCGCCGAGGCCATACGTGCACCTGGCCCGCACGGAGGGATTCGAGCGGCTCGCCTCACTGAGCCCCTCGCAGCAGGCGCTGTTCAAGATTCCCGAGGTGCTTCCGGCGCGGGACTCGCCCTATCGCAAAGCGTTCGACGATGTCATGGAGGCCGGCCACGGCGCGGAGAAGAAGGATCAGGCTCCGCCGGATGCCGCGGCCGCGCTCGCACGCTCGGAGCGGCACGACGCCGGATTTCGCTCGCAGTCGGTCTGGGATTGGACGATGGCCGAGAGCGTGGCCCGCTCCATCGACCAGGGGAACCGGCCGACGCTGCTGGTCGTCGGCCGGTTCCACGTGGACCACCACGGCGGGCTCGTCATGGCGCTCGAGCATCTCCGCCCGGACACCCGGACGACGGTCGTGAGCTTCGCGGATGAGGCCGCACCCGCGACGCTGCCCGAGGCGGATCGGGGTCGGGCGGACTTTGTCGTGTTCGTCGGGCCGTTCAAGGAATGACGCGTCAGCGCACCTTCGCCTCGAGTTCCTCCCACCGGGCGTAGAGCTTCGCGACCAGCGCCTGGGCCGATTCAAGAGCGCTGCACGCCTCGGTCATCTTGACATGGTCCGCCATGACGGCGGGGTCGTTCACGCGCTGCTCGGCCTTGGCCGCGGCGGCCTCGGCGTCGTGGATGCGCTGCTCCATGGAGTCGAACTCGCGCTGCTCGTTGTACGAGAGCTTCTTCTTCTGGGCCGGCGGGGCCGGGGTCGCGCCCGGGCTCTGGGCCGCGGCGCTCGCCTTCCGCATCGCGGCCATGGCGGCCTTTTCCAGCTCCGCCTGCGCGGCGAGGGCCTGGTCCAGGTGGGCGAACATCCGCGCGCCGCCCTTGCCGTCCAGCCACAGCACCTCCGTCGCGAGTCGCCCGAGCATCGCCCGGTCGTGCGTCACGAGCACCAGCGCTCCGGGAAAGTCCTCGAGCGCCTCCTCGAGCACCTGGAGCGTCGGAATGTCCAGATCGTTGGTCGGCTCGTCGAGCACGAGCACATCCGCGGGCTCGAGCATGATCCTGGCGATGTGCACGCGCGCGAGCTCACCGCCGCTGAGCGAGCCGACCGGCTGCAGGAGCTGCTCATCGCGGAACAGAAACCGCCGCGACCACCCGGTGATGTGCATCGACTGGCCCTGGAAGACCACGCGATCGCTCACCGGGCAGAGCGCCTCCTGCAGCGGCATCGCCGGATCAAACTCGCGCCGGTGCTGGCTGAAGACCACCACACGTGGCGGCGGATCGCACACCTTGATGGTCCCCGCATCCGGTGCGAGCTCACCGGTGAGCACGCGGATGAGCGTGGTCTTGCCGCTCCCGTTCGGCCCGAGCAGGCCGAGGCAGTCGCCCGCGCCGAGGGCGATGTCCACATCCTTGAACAGCGTGCGCGGGGGGTCGCCCATCGCCCTTGCCAGGCCGGTCGCCGAGATGAACTTGTTCGTCTTGCGGCCCGTGCCCGTGAAGTCCACGCGGGCGCCCGAGGCGCCGGCCGCGGCGTTGCGGGCCTTGAGCTCCGCGAGGTCATCCTGCCGGTCGTAGCTCGCGAAGATCTTGCTCTTGCTCTTGGTGCGGCGGGCCTCGGGCTTGCGAGAGAGCCAGTCGAGGTCCTTCTTCACCTGCTGCGCGAGGGCCTGCTGGGCCCGCGCCTGGCCCGCGAGGAACTCCTGCTTGCGCCGGAGGAACTCGGTGTAGTTGCCCTTCACGCTCAGCGTGCCCTCGGGGTAGGCCGCGCTGAGCTCGACGACCCTTGTCGCGACGTTCTCCAGGAACACGCGGTCGTGGGTGACGAAGACGCTCGCGAACGTCCCCGCGCTCCTGTTGCCCGTGGGCGGATGCAGCAGCAGCTCCTCCAGCCAGTCGATTCCCTCGAGGTCGAGGTGGTTCGTCGGCTCGTCGAGCATCAGAAGGTCGGGCTCTCCCCCGCACGCGGCCAGGGCGCGGGCGATCGAGAGCCGCTTGCGCCACCCGCCGGAGAGCGAGTTCGCGGCCGCGGCGGCGTGGATCTCATCGAACCCGATCCGCGAGAGGATCATCTCTCCCACCATCTCCGCCTCGTGGTGGTCGTGGACGCCCGCGGCAATCCCGCCCGCCATCGCGGCCTCGGTGACGACCTGCCTCGCGGTGATCGAACCGTCCGGCCCGAACTCATCCACCTGCGGCACGTACACGGCCTTGAGTCCCTTGGCCGCGGTGATGGTGCCCGCATCGAGCGCGTGCTCCCCCATGCTTCCCTCAACCCCCGCGAGGAGCTTGAGCAGC
>DASZWV010000523.1:0-3573 GCA_035546115.1 Phycisphaerales bacterium | reverse complement strand
GAAACCGACGCCGCGGGCATCCGAGCCTCGCACGGCGCCCGCATCGCCATACGCTCCCCACGCTTGAGCACGAGCACGGACAACGCGACCGGCGACAACATCGCGGGTGGGGAGGGCGGCTCGGGAGTGTCCTCCCGGGCCGGGCACGATCCGTACGCGGCCCTGCGCGAGCCCAACTACCGCGCGTTCGCCTCCGGCTGGATCTTCGCGAGCATGGGCCTGCAGATGCAGGGCACCGCCCTGGCGTGGGAGATCTACGACCGGACGCACGACGCCCTCTCGCTCGGGTTCGTGAGCCTCTCGCGGGCACTCCCCGTGCTCGCGCTCGCCCTTCCGGCCGGGCAGATCGTCGATCTGCTCGACCGCCGCAAGGTCCTGATCTGGACGCAGATCGCCTTCGCCGCGGCGAGCGTGCTGCTCACGCTCGGCTCGTACCACGCCGTGCCGATCGCTTGGATGTACGTGCTGGTCGCGCTGACCGGGTGCGCCCGGGTGTTCAACGGGCCGAGCCGCGCGAGCCTGCTCCCGCAGATCGTGCGTCCGGAGCACTTCCAGAACGCCGTGACGTGGAACAGCGGCGTGTTCCAGCTCTCCGCGACGATCGGGCCGCTCGCGGCGGGGGCCCTCATCTGGCTCTCGGGCAGGATGGGGCTCGGGCCGTCGGGCGGAGAGTCGCACGGGGTGGCGTGGCCGGTGTACGCCCTGGCCGGGGCGGGGTGTCTGTGCTTCGCCTGCACGTGCACGCTCGTGCGGCCCTACGCCGACCTCGGCGGCGGAAAGCACGCCCACGGGCGCATCCTTGACGCCGTGCGGCCGTCGGTGCTCCTGCCGGGGATGCTCGAGGGGGCCCGGCACGTCCGGCGCGAGAAGAGCGTCCTCGGAGCCCTCGTGCTCGATCTGTTCGCGGTGCTGCTGGGCGGGGCGACGGCCCTGATGCCCGTGTACGCCAAGGACATCCTGCACCGGGGCCCGGTCGGGCTGGGGGCGCTCAAGGCGGCGCCGTTCGTCGGCGCGCTGGTGACGGCCCTGGTGCTGGCGCATCGGCCGCCGTTCAAGCGGGCCGGCCGCACCATGCTGCTGAGCGTCGCGGGCTTCGGCGTGTGCACGATCGCGTTCGGCCTCTCGAGGTGGTTCTGGCTCTCGCTGGCCCTGCTGCTCACGCTCGGGGCGCTCGACGGCGTCAGCGTCGTCGTCCGGCACGTGCTGGTGAACGTCCGCACGCCCAACCACCTCCGCGGGCGCGTGAACGCCGTGAACAGCGTGTTCATCGAGTCGTCCAACGAGCTCGGGGGCTTCGAGTCGGGCCTGCTGGCCCGCCTCACCACGCCCGTCGTCAGCGTGGTGGCGGGCGGCATCGGCACCATCCTGGTCGTTCTCGGCGTCGCGGCCGCCCTGCCGCAACTGCGAAAGCTGGGCAGGCTGGAGGAGCCGCGGAAGGTCGTGCAGGAAACGCCGCTGGCGGCCATGGACACCGAGGAGGAGGCGAAGGCCGAGGTGTAGCGGTTCCCGGCCCGCGGGCGGCCCGCTGGACTCGGCGCTTTCCTCGAACCATACCATCCGCCCATGTCCTTCCCCCCGGGCGACACCACGACGCGGCCCCGCGCCATCCACGCACTGATGTCCGGGCTCATCGACTACGCCGGGCTGTTCCCGCCCGCGAAGGTGCAGATGGGCCCGTGCGTGGCCAACTACGCCGGGTATCTCGCCTCGCCCGAGTCGTGGATGCTCGGCCGGTTCATCCTGCCCGTGTCGCGCATCGAGGAGTTCCGCAAGGCCGCGGCGTCGTTCCTGCCCAAGCGCATCGACGATGAGGAGCCGCCCGACCCATCGCGGGCACCCTGGCCGATCTCGGCCATTTCCGACGGCGACCTCGACGAGGACCTGGACTGCATCTTCGCCTTCAACGGCGAGCACGCCGACGAGCAAAGCGGCCTGGCGGTGATCGACGCGGTCGAGATCAAGGTGCCGCCGGTGAGCGCCTCGGATCCCTCGCCGAGCGTGGACTTCATCGAGAACGCCCTCGACATCATGGCCGAGGGCGTGTACCCGTTCTTCGAGTTGCCGCTGGCCGGCGGGGGCGCCGATCTGCGCGGGCCGATCGCGGCGCTCGCGGGGGCCGACGCCGCGGCCAAGGTGCGCACCGGGGGCGTGACGCCCGAGGCGATCCCCTCGTCGCACCGGATCGCCGAGTTCATCGTGGCGTGCGCCCAGGCGGATGTGCCCTTCAAGGCGACGGCGGGGCTGCACCACGCGGTGCGGGCCGAGTTCAACCTGACCTACGAGAAGGGGAGCCCGCGGGCGGTGATGCACGGGTTCTTGAACGTGTTCATCGCGAGCGCGATGGTGCGCGAGTACCACCTGGTAGCCGAAGAGGCGGCGCGGATCCTGGATGAGAGCGACCCCGCGGCGTTCGCGTTCGAGGAGGGCGGTGGATCGATCGCCTGGGGCCCGGGCCGGCTGGACACCGAGCAGATCGAGCGGGCCCGGGAGATGTTCGCGCTGTCGTACGGGTCGTGCTCGTTCGAGGAGCCGGTGCAGGAACTGCGGGCGATGGGGCTGGTGTGAGGGGTGCTCGCCCGGAGGGCGGAGGCGGGTCGCCGGAGGCGCTGCGAGGCGCCGCGAGCGAGACCCTGGTGGGCAGATCATTTCTCTTCCTCTGGTGAGCAGTTCAGGTCTCTTCCTCCTTGCCTTTGCCTCTCGCCCGGAGGGCGCACGAAGGTTGCCAGAGGCGCTGCGAGGCCTTGCGAGCAAGCCTCTGGTCGGCAGCCCTCTTTCCCCTGCCCCCCGCCTTCGTCTCCCCGCCCGGAGGGCGGACGACCGACTTGCTTGCTCGCCAAAGCACCGCTCAGTAAGCTCCATCCATGCCAAGTTCCTGGACTCAGAACTACTACCACGCGGTGTGGGGCACCAAGGGCCGCGAGCCGTGGATCAGCGCCGAGACCGAAGAGCGCCTGCACGCCCTCATCGGTGGCATCCTCAAGGACCAGAAGTGCACACCCATCGCGATCAACGGCATGCACGAGCACGTGCACGCGCTCTTCCGCTTTTCAAGCGATCGGGCCATCTCGGACATCGTTCGCCACGTGAAGTCGCGGTCCTCCGGCTGGATCCACGACACCTTCGCGGGGCTCAAGGGGTTCGACTGGCAGAACGGGTATGGCGGATTCACCGTGAGCAAGTCGCTGGTGGATGAGGTGGCCGCGTACATCCGCAACCAGAAGGAGCATCACACGCGGATGTCGTTCAGGGATGAGTATCTGGCGATCCTGCGCAAGACCGGGTGGGAGGGAAGTGATGATGAAGCGTTTCAGTAGCCCTCGTCCGCCCTCGGGGCGGGGAGGCAAAGGCGAGGAAAGGCGGGAAGGTGGGCCGCCCGCCAGAGGCTTGCTCGCAGAGCCTCGCGGCGCCTCTGGCAACCTTCGTGCGCCCTCCGGGCGGGGAGACAAGGGCGCGGGACAAGGGAAGGTGGGCCGCCCACCAGAGGCTTGCTCGCAGAGCCTCGCGGCGCCTCTGGCAACCTTCGTGCGCCCTCCGGGCGGGGAGACAAGGGCGCGGGACAAGGGAAAGTGGTCG
>DASZWV010000522.1:0-5672 GCA_035546115.1 Phycisphaerales bacterium | reverse complement strand
GGATGGCCGCGCCGAACGTGCGCCGAACGGACGCACCGCGCGGGCGAGCGTTACAATCGCGCACGGAGAGAATCATGCCCACCGCTGCATCCCCGCGAACCTATCCCGCCCTCTTCGATGAAACGCCCGCCGGAAGCTACGTGCGCAATGGGATTCGCAAGCGCGGGCGGCCGCCGGTGTCGGGGAATGGGAACGGCGTTCACGCGGCGCCGCCGGCGCCGAAGAAGCGGGAGCGGAAGAGCTTTGATTTCACCGAGACGAGGATGGGCGTGGAGGCGCGGTGCCGCGTGCTGGTGGGGGATTGCCGGGAGATTCTGCCGGGGCTGCCGGAGGTGAAGCAGTCGAAGCTGGACCTGGTGTTCGCCGATCCGCCGTTCAACTGGAACCGGGCGTACGACAAGTGGGATGACCGGCTGCCGGAGCAGCAGTACCTGGACTTCACGTTCGACTGGCTGGATCTGTGCGTGAAGGGGCTGCGGCCGGGCGGGGCGCTGTGGGTGAACATTCCGGACGACTGGGCCGCGGAGATCGTGGTGTATCTGAAGGGGCGGATGGAGCGCAAGCCCCCGTCGCCGATGCTGATGCAGAACTGGTGCGTGTGGCACTATCGGTTCGGGCAGAACGCGGTGGAGCGGTTCATCAACTCGAAGGTGCACGCGCTGTACTTCGTGAAGTGCGCCGCGACCGAGGCGAGCAAGCTCGTCTCCGGGCACACGTGGAACCCGAAGGAGATCGCGGAGCTCTCGGATCGCGCGGCGATATACGGCGATGCCCGGACGCTGACGAAGAAGGATGGGATGCCGGCGAAGATGCGCGTGCCGATGGATGTGTGGTATGGGCAGTACTGGGGGCGCATCCAGGGGAACAACACGGAGCGGCGGCACTACCACGACAACCAGCTGCCGGAGGTGTACCTGGAGCGGGTGGTGCGGGCGTGCTCGAACGCGGGGGACCTGGTGCTCGACCCGTTCCTCGGATCGGGGACGACGGGGGTGATGGCGCACGCCCTGGGGCGGAACTTCATCGGGTGCGAGTTCAGCGCGGAGAACGCGGGGCACGCGGTGGAGCGGATCAAGGCGGGGCCGGTGCGGCTGGGCGCGGGGATCGGGGCGAGCACGGCGATCTTCGGCAAGCGGCGGTCGCTCCCGGGGAAGGACGATGCGGCGCAGTAGCTCGCGGCGCGGCCGGGAGTATGCTCGCGGCATGGGGCGCATCGAGCCGCAGTACGTGACACTTCGGGATGGGGGGCGGGTGCTGCTGCGCTGCGCGGAGCCGCAGGATGCGGAGGCGCTCGAGGTGTTCACCGAGCACGCGGACCGGACGAGCGAGCACAACGTGACGCGGCCGGGGGAGCGGAGGCGAACGTTGGAGCAGGTGCGTGAGCGGCTGGCGCAGTCGCTCGCGGATGAGGTGTCGATCCACGTCTTCGCGGTGGAGGCCGGGAGCGGGGAGATCATCGGACTGATCAACTTCAAGGGGAACGAGCAGAGCCGCATCCGGCACTGGGGGATGCTGGGGATCAGCGTGAGCGCGGAGCACCGGTCGCGGGGGATCGGGACGGCCCTGATCCGGGCGCTGCTGGAGTGGGCGCGGGCGAACGAGCACATCGAGCGGGTGGGGTTGCAGGTCTTCGAGCCGAATCTTCACGCGCGGGCGCTGTACGAAAAGATGGGGTTCAAGGAAGACTGCCGGCGGGAGCGGTACATCAAGATGGAGGATGGGACGTACGTGGCGGATATCGAGATGAGCGTGTGGGTGAAGTAGGTTCGGGCGGGGATCGGGGAGGCGACCTACCATTGGCCCCGATGGACCTGCGAACGAGCACACGCCGGATGGGCTTCAAACGCGGCAAACGCGCCTGAGCGCGTGGTGCGGCGTGACCGTCTGGTGTGCTTTCCGCGTCCCTTTTCCCGACAACCAATACCATGAACAGGCCCGCCGGCGCGACGTCGCCGCGGGCGTTTGGAGCCCAGTCCATGTCGAACTCCCGTCGGAATCCGATTTTTTCCGGCTGCTTCACGGCCATCACGACCCCGTTCACGGCCGATGGGTCGGCGATCGATTACGGGCGGCTGGAGGAGCAGATTGCGTTCCAGGGTGCGGGGGGCGTGCGGGGGATCGTGGTGAGCGGGACGACGGGTGAGTCGCCGACGCTGGAGCACGAGGAGTATGAGTCGCTCGTGGAGCGGGCGGTGGAGATCGGGCATCGGCACGGGCTGCTGGTGATCGCGGGGACGGGCTCGAACTCGACGGCGCACGCGATGGCGATGCAGAGGTTCGCGGCCGGGGCCGGGGCCGACGGCGGGCTGAGCGTGAACCCGTACTACAACCAGCCGACGCAGGATGGGCTCGTCCGGCACTTCGAGGCGGTGGCGGATGCGAGCGCGATGCCGGTGATCCTGTACAACATTCCGGGGCGGTCGGGCGTGGGGCTTTCGCTGGAGACGATCGGGCGGCTGTCGCGGCACCCGCGGATCGCGGCGATCAAGGATGCGGCGGGGAGCGTGGACCTCACGGCGGAGACGTGCGCGGCGTGCCCGGGGTGGACGGTGCTCAGCGGGGACGATCCGCTGACGCTGCCGATGATGGCCGTCGGGGCGGTGGGCGTGGTGTCGGTGGCGTCGAACATCGTGCCGGGGCGGGTGAGCGCGATGTGCGCGGCGTGGCTGGAGGGACGGCGCGAGGTAGCGCTGGCGATCCATCGTGAGTTGTTGCCGCTGATGCGGGCGCTGTTCGTGGAGACGAACCCGATTCCGGTGAAGGCGGCGATGCGGTTGCAGGGGCGCGACACGGGCGCGATGCGGCTGCCGATGACGGAGGCGACGGGCGCGACGGTGGAGCGGCTGCGGCAGGTGGTGCCGATGGATGTGGTCGTGAGGACGGGCGCGCGGGTGCCGGCGCGGGGATGAGCGAACTCATAATCGACAACCACCCGAATGTGTGGTGCGTGAAGATGAATGTGAGGGTTGCGCTGGGATTGTGTTGAGATTTGGGTTGCATTCCACCCGGAACATGGGTGATACTGTCGCCCTGAATGGGCAAGCCGGAGACGCCAAGCAGTCCTGTCAGCAAGCCGAAGGCGGTGCAGGTGGTTGCGAAACCGAAGCGGAAGGGGGCCATGTTTGGGGACTTTGAGGGCGCGAGCCGGTGGCTGCTGGAGCGGACGGATGTGGAGCGGATGGTTCCGTCGCGGGTGGTGCAGGACACGCTGAAGCTGGGGCGGATGCAGAAGCTGATGGACCTGCTGGGGCGGCCGGAGAAGGCGTTCAAGAGCGTGCACGTGGCGGGGACGAAGGGGAAGGGCTCGACGTGCGAGATGACGGCGGCGGCGCTGGAGGCGTGCGGGTACACGGTGGGGCTGTACACCTCGCCGCACCTGATGAACATCCGGGAGCGGATCCGGCTGAACCGGGACAACATTCCGGAGGATGCGTTCGTGGCGGTGGCGCGGCGGGTGGCGGAGGCGGAGGGGGCGCTGGAGGAGGCGGATGGGGAGCCGACGTTCTTCGAGCTGATCACGGCGATGGGGCTGTGCCATTTCGAGGAGCAGGCGGTGGATGTGGCGGTGATCGAGGTGGGGCTTGGCGGCCGGCTGGACTCGACGAACGTGATCACGCCGGAGGTGTGCGCGATCACGCGGATCTCGCTGGACCACACGCAGCTGCTGGGGAGCACGCTGGAGAAGATCGCGCGTGAGAAGGCGGGGATCTTCAAGCCGGGGGTGCCGGCGGTCAGCGGGCTGCAGGCGCCGGGGGTTCTGGAGGTTCTGCGCGAGGAGGCGTCGCGGGTCGGGGCGCCCCTGCGTGCGCTGGGCGGGGAGATCGAGTATTCGGCGCGGTTCGATGCGGGGGGGAGCAGCGGCGTGCCGCGGATGCGGGTGAGCGTCGGCGCGGGCGGGTTCGCGGAGGATGGGCATCGCGGGGGGGACGGCGGCGGGGCGGGGTACGAGCACGTGACGGTTCCCCTGCGGGGCGAGCACCAGGCGGCGAACTGCGGGCTGGCGCTGGCGATCCTGTCGTCGCTGGGCGAGCGGGGGATTCGGGTCCCGGAGGAGAAGGTGTCGCGCGGGCTGGCGAGCGTGAGCATGCCGGGGCGGCTGGAGGTGCTGAGGTCCACGCCGCGGATCGTGCTGGACGGGGCGCACAACGCCGAGAGCGTGATGTGCGTGATGAAGACGCTGAGCGCGCAGATGCACTACGACTCGATGGTGGTGGTGTTCGCGTGCGCGGCGGACAAGGACATCGACGGGATGATGCGGGAGCTGGCGGCGGGGGCGGACAAGGTGATCTTCACGAAGACGCGGTCGGCCCGCGCGGCGGACCCGCGCGAGCTGGCGCGGCGGTTCGCGGATGCGACCGGGAAGGGCGCGCAGACGGCGCCGGGGGCGAGGGAGGCGCTGGAGCAGGCAAAGCGGGCCGTGGCGCGGGAGGACCTGATCTGCGTGACGGGGAGCTTCTACCTGGTGGCGGAGGTGCGGGAAATTCTTGGATTGAAGTAGGCCGTTGCGGGCGGCTTCAGCGCTCGTCGAGTACGGCGCGGTGCCTGGCGTACAGGGTCTCGAGGCGGTCGAGAACGGCGGGGGCCGTGGGGAGGTGCTGGCCGATGGCGACGAGCAGAGCGATGAGGTTGAGGTAGTCGTCGGTGTGGATGAACTCGCGGGCGATGCGGGGCGGGCCGTTCCTGGCGCGGTCGTAGGCGCTGGTTTCGACGAGGGAGAGGTCGGCCATGTTGTGGTAGTTGCCGAGGGGGAGGCAGATGCAGGTGGCCTGGAAGCCGTAGGCGCAGAAGACGGTGGCCTCGCAGGCGCCGCCGGACATGAGCTTGCGCTGGAAGGCGAAGGGGGGCGCGGGGGCGTCGGGGCGGGCCATGAGTTCTTCGGCGCGCCTGGTGCAGGCGGCGCTGAGGGCGGGGTCGAAGATGCTCATGCGGTCGCCGACGCGGACGATGGGTCCGGCGCCGAGGGGCGAGTCGGCGAAGCTCCGGCTGTTCTCGAGGGCGATGATGCGCGAGCCGGGGGGGATGGCGCCGAGCTTGCAGGCCGCGAGCGCGCCGGTGAAGCCGATCTCCTCGGAGCGGGTGAAGAGAAGGCGGACGTCCTCGGTGTTGTCTCCGGCGGCGCGGCGGGCGCGGAGTTCGTCGAGGGCGCAGAGGGCCGCGGCGAGGGCGGCGAGATCGTCGCAGGCGCTCGTGTGGATGAGGCCCTGGGCGTCGATCTCGGCGGGGGGGAGGAGCCAGGTGGCGAAGTCGCCGGGGTGGATCTCGGAGGACTCGTGGTCGAGCTCGGCGAGGTAGCGCTTGAAGCCGGACTCGGTCGGGGGCTGGGGCTCGGTGAGCGTGGCCAGGATCGGCGGCGGGAAAGGCCGGTCGCCCGGCGCGGCGGCGGGACCGTTTCGGTGGTGGAGGGCGATGCGGGCGGACTCGAAGTAGGGGTCGCGGACGCCGCCGCGGAACGCGAGTTCGACGACGGTCGGGGCGACGATGCGCTCGACGACGAAGGCGGGGTGGTCGAGGTGGGCGGTGATGAGGACCGGGGGCGCTCCGCTCCCCCACTGCTCACGGGGTGTGATGGTGAGGTTGCCGGCGGGGTCTTCGGAAAGGGCGAGGTCGGGGCGCTTGGCCGTCCAGTCGCGGATGGCTTCGATCACGCGCCACTCGCGTCCGGCGGCGGTGGG
>DASZWV010000521.1:0-4506 GCA_035546115.1 Phycisphaerales bacterium | reverse complement strand
AGATGCTGCACGAGCACGTCGAGGGCTCGCTCGATCGGGGGGCGCGACTCGATGCGGCCCTCGGCCGCGGCGTCGCGCGCCGCGGCGAACTCGATGAGCTCGAAGGCGTGCGCGGGCACGCCGAGCACGCGCGACCGGGCGCCCGGCCGATGGCCCGATCGCCCGGCTCGCTGCACGAGGCGGGCAATGCCCTTCGGGCTGCCGACCTGCAGCACCTGATCGACGGGAGCGAAATCGACCCCGAGATCAAGACTGGATGTGCACACCACGCACTTGAGCCTGCCGAGATCGAGCATCGCCTCGACCTTGGCGCGCAGCGAGCGGTCGAGGGAGCCGTGGTGGATGGCGACCTGGCCGAGGAGGTCCGGCGCTTCCATCGTGATGCGGTGGAACCAGAGCTCGGCCTGCGAGCGGGTGTTCGTGAACAGCAGGGTGCTGTTGGCGGCGCGGACGGCGTCGATGACTTCCTGCACGGAGCGTGTGCCGAGGTGTCCGGCCCATGGAAACCGCTCGATGTCCTTCGGGATGAGCGTTTCGATCGCGAGTTGCTTGGGGAGATCGCCGCGGATGAGTGCTGGCGGCGGCGAGGAGTGAGAGGGTCTCGTGGGCTCGGATGCGGACGCCGAGGGCATCAAGACCCGCATCGCCTGTTCGAGGTTGCCGAGCGTGGCCGAGACGCCCCAGGTGCGCAGATGTGGAACGAACGATCGGAGCCGGGCAAGGGCGAGCTCGGTCTGCACGCCGCGCTTCGTGCCGATGAGCTCGTGCCATTCGTCGACGACGATGCAGCGCAGTGTGGCGAACTTCTCGCGGGCGTCGGGGTAGCTCAGCAGGAGCGTCAGGCTCTCGGGTGTCGTCACCAGCGCGGTCGGGAGACGCTCCTTCTGGCGCCTGCGGATGGATTGCGCCGTGTCGCCGGTGCGCATCTGCACCGTCCACGGGAGTTGAAGCTCCTCGGCTGGCGCGGCGAGCGCCGCCGTCGTGTCTCCGGCCAGCGCCCGAAGGGGCGTGATCCAGAGCACCCGGATGGGCTCGCCAAGCGGCGCGCCCCGACCTCGTTTGGCGATGGCCTGTGTTGCGGGCCCCTCCCGCACGGCTTCGATCACGGGCCCCATCCACGCGGCCCAGGTCTTGCCGACGCCGGTGGGCGCATTGATCAGACCGCTCCGTCCCTCGAGGTATGCGCTCCACGTGCGGATCTGAAAGTCGAAGGGCTTCCAGCCGCGGACGGTGAAGAGATTCTGTATTGGTGGAGGCAGATCGAGCAACGCACACCTCTCCCCCGAGCGACCGCGGAAGCGGGTGGATTCGGGGGATGAACGAGCCCGGCGGATCGTATCCGCGGGTGCGCGCGTGTTGCCCGGTCGCTACGCTGTGGGCATGAGTGCGATTGCCTCGGATCCAGCACCAACGGTCGGCGGGTCGCCGCGCGCGCCGCTGGTCCTGGATCCCCGGACCCCGCCGATCGCACTGCTGCGGGTGGTCGGTCCGGAGGGGGAGCGTGAAGGGGATATGCCGGAGATATCGCCCGCCGAGGCCGTCGTCTATTGCCGCGGATTGGCGACGTCGCACTACGAGAACTTCAGTGTGCTCAGTTCCCTGGTGCCCGCGGAGCTGCGAGACGATTTCGCGGCCGTCTACGGCTTTTGCCGGTGGGCGGATGACCTGGGGGATGAGACGGGCAAAACCGCCGAAGCCCGGGCGAGGTCGGAGAGGCTGCTGGGCTGGTGGCGGCGGGGACTGGATGCCTGCTTCACCGGAGAGACTCCCGCGACGCACCCCGTCTACATCGCGCTGCGCGAAACCGCCCGCAAGCACGAGCATCTCACGGCCAGACCCTTCCATGATCTGATCGATGCCTTCGTGCAGGATCAGCGCCGGGGAGTCGCTTCCGACCCCTCTACACATTACCAGACGTGGGACCAGGTGCTGGACTATTGCACCCGCAGCGCCAACCCGGTCGGGCGGATCGTGCTCACGCTCGGGGGATACGCGCCCCCGGAGGTCGATCCGTCCAACGCGGAGCGCTACGCCATGAGCGATGCAACCTGCACGGCCCTGCAGCTCATCAACTTCTGGCAGGATGTGCGGCGAGATCTGCTCGAGCGGGATCGGGTGTACATCCCCCTGCTTGGACCGGATGGATCGGCAACAGGAATCACGCCGGGGCTTCTCAACGACTGGGTCCACCACAGCGACGACCCACGCGCGAGGGTGCCATTCATTCGGGGTATCCGGCCGCTCGTGGATGAGACCTCGAAGCTCTTTGACCGCGGGAGGGCCCTCCCGAAATCCCTCAATCAGGGGCTTCGGCCGGTCGTCTGGCTGTTTGGGGCGGGCGGAGACGCTATCCTTGGGGCCGTTCGGCGAATCGGTCATGCCACGCTGTGGGAGCGTCCCCGGCTTGGCGCCTCCGAGAAGCTGATGCTGGTGGCCCGGGCTTGGCTTGGAGCCAGGATGGGTCCGCGTTGATGCGTTGGTTAGTGGCGGCAAATCGGCCGCGAGACTTGGCGGGGACGTGCGCGGGCGGAAGCCCCTGGTGCGGAGTGGTTGTGCGTGAGCAGCGCGGGCGTGGCCATTCCAAACGATCTTCGCCGGCCGGTGGTCGGGCCGACGACCTATGTCGTTCCGGCATTGCCGGGCGTCGAGGATGTCCGTTTGCGGGGGTCCTTTCAGGCGTGTGCCAAGATCACGCGTGAGAGGGCGCGGAACTTCTATCACGGGCTCAGGCTGACGCCGGAGCCTCGCCGCGGGGCCATCTATTCCATCTATACCTGGATGCGGGCGGCGGACGACCTTGCCGACGAGCCGCGGCCGCTGGCGGAGCGGCGCGCCAACCTGGCGGCATTCCGCGCGATCACCGAGCGGTGCCTCGCGGGAGAAGCGCCCGACGAGCGAGAGGGAGCCGAGGCGTGGTGGCCCGCCTTCGCGGCGACGTGCGCGAGCTACCCGATCGATCCGGTCATCTTCGCGGAGATGCTCGAGGGCCTGGAGGGGGACCTCGAGGCGAAGGGGTACGCGGACGACGGTGCGCTCTCCTTGTATTGCTATCGCGTCGCGGGAACGGCCGGGCTGGCGTGCCTGTGGATCTGGGGTTTGCGCGAAGATGCGGACCCGGCGGCGGCGCGTGAGCTGGCGCTTCGGCGCGGCCAAGCGTTCCAGCGGACGAACATCCTGCGCGACTTCGCGCAGGACTTCGATGAGACACCCTCGCGCGTGTATATCCCCGCGGATGCGCTGGTCCGTCATGGCGTGACGGGCGCGGATGTGCGGGAGTGGCGGGGTGATGCGCGGTGCACCGCCCTGGTGCGCGAGCAGGCGGCGATCGCTCGGGGGCACTACGACGCTTCGACGACGCTGGAGTCGATGATCGACCCCGCGTGTGCGCCGACGCTCTGGGCGATGACGCGCATCTACGCGGGCCTGCTCACGCTGATCGAGCAGGAGCCCTCGCGGATCGCGGGCGAGCGGCGCATCCGCCTTGCCGGGGCGAAGAAGGCGTCGATCGCGCTCGGGGCCGCGCTCTGGGCGAAGGTGGGGCGGTGGTAGGGGGAATCGGGAAGTCAGCGGCGCTCGTGGTCGGCGGCGGGCTTGCGGGGATCGCGTGCGCGGTGCGTTTGGCCGAGCGCGGCGTGGCGGTGACGGTCCTCGAGACGCGCAAGAAACTGGGCGGGCGGGCGACGTCGTTCCAGGATGTGCGGTCGGGACGGTGGCTCGATAACTGCCAGCACGTGGTGCTCGGGTGCTGCACGAACTACCTGGACCTGCTGGGCCGGTTGGGAGTCCGCGAGAAGCTGGTCTGGACGCGCGAGCAGCACTGGATCGAGGAAGGTGGTCGGGTGAGCGTGATCCGTCCGGGCGTGTTTCCCGCGCCTGCGCACTTCACGGGCTCGTTCCTCGGGGCCTCGTTCCTGACGATGGGCGAGAAGGCGCAGGTCGCCCGCGCGTGCTCACGCATCCTGCGTGTCGATCGCGACAAGCATGCCGGCGAGACGTTCGCCGCGTTTCTGGGGGCCTGCGGGCAATCCGAACGCGTTGTGCGGCGGTTCTGGGCGCCGGTGGTCGTGAGCGCGTGCAACTTGGATGTGGAACAGGTCTCCGCGAGCGCGGCCCTGCACGTGTTCCAGGAGGGGTTCCTTGCGAACGTGCACGCGGCGGACATCGGCGTGCCGGGCGTGCCGCTGCTGGAGTTGTACGAGGGAGTCGAGGCGCTCATCGCGAGCGCGGGCGGGCGGGTTGTGTTGGGCGAGGGTGTCGAGGTCATCGACGAGCAGGGCGCGACGAGCAGTGGGGGAGTGCGGTACGACGCCGAAGCGGTCGTGTGCGCGGTCCCGGTCGAGCGGGTGAACCGCCTCGTTAATGAGGGCGTGCGGGCGAAGGATGATCGATTCGACGCGTTGGAGTCGTTCACGCACAGCCCGATCCTCGGCGTGCATCTCACGTTCGATCGCCCGGTCATGCCCGAGTTTCCGCACGCGGTGCTCGTGGATCGGCCGACCCAGTGGC
>DASZWV010000520.1:0-3235 GCA_035546115.1 Phycisphaerales bacterium | reverse complement strand
GATCTTGTCGGGGAGGTGGATGCCGGTCTTGGTCTGCTTGCGGTCCTCATCCTTGCGGATGAGCACGCGAGCGCCGATGGGCTCGACGGTCTCGAGGGCGTTGGCGGCGTTGGAAGACTTGGGCGATTCCTTGCTCATTGGCAGATGGTAGGGGGCCGCCGCGCGGAGAGCACCGTCCGGACGCGAGGCCGCTGCGAAGCGTGCGACTTGATCGGACGCCGACTCGGGCTCAATAGCTGCTGTACAGCGTGCCGGCATCGTCGGTCTCGGTCGTGCAGTTCGCGGTGATCGTGCCGGCGACGTCGTCGTAGATCCAGCCGATAGCGTCTCCGTCGGCGCTGCCGACGCCCGTGGCGCCCTTGCGTGCGCCGACCGGGAGCGGCGGGATGCTCTGCAGGTACGGGCCGAACAGGTGCGTGGAGTCGCGGTTGGCCTGCGAGCTCGTGCCGTCCTCGGTCGAGCAGAGCGTGAGGTTGGCGACAAAGTTGGCGAGCGTCGGCGGCGTGTTGTCGTGCTCGGCCTTGTACATCTCGATGGCGCGGCGGAGCGTGGCGAGGTCGCCCGTCAGCGAGGAGGCGGCCGCGCCGGTCGCGCCGCGGCTCATGCGCGGGATGGCGATCGCGGCCACGATCCCGATGATCACGACGACGATCACGAGCTCGATCAGGCTGAAGCCGCGCCGGGGGAGGTTCATAAACCATCCATCGGTAAGTCGGAGATGAGAGCGCACTCGGGAGGCGGCAAGGCCCGGCGGCCCATCCCGGTCGCGCGGATTATCGGCAATCCGGGGGGCGGCACCCGGGCGCGGCGTTCGACCTCACGCCCCCGCCAGAGGGGAGTGGGCCGCAGGGTTCTACACTCGTGCCCCATGGAAGCACCCCTCCAACGCCTGCGTTCGCTCATCCGCGATGTGCCGGACTTCCCCAAGCCGGGGATTCTCTTCAAGGACTTCACGCCGCTGATTCGCGACCCGGCGGGGCTCGCGCTGGCGGTGGAACTGATGGTGAACCCTTTCCGCGACAAGAACGTGAACCTGGTCGTCGGGGCCGAGAGCCGCGGGTTCATCTTCGGCATGGCGATGGCCCAGGCGCTCTCGGCCGGGTTTGTGCCCGTGCGCAAGCCGGGGAAGCTGCCGTGGAAGAAAGCGTCGATCTCCTACGAGCTCGAGTACGGCAAGGACACCATGGAGATCCACTCGGACGCGATCACCCCCGGGCAGCGCGTGCTGATGGTCGACGACCTGCTCGCCACCGGCGGAACGATGCAGGCCTGCTGCAAGCTCGTGCAGGGGATGCGCGCGGAGATCGTGGGGATCGCGGTGCTCATCGAGCTCGCCGCGCTCAAGGGGCGGGACACCGTCCGGCAGTTCGGCACGGTGCACTCCGTGCTCGTGTACTGATCCAGGGCCGAGCGTCTCGGGCCGCCGGCGTGCAAGAATCCGCGCAGCAAAGCAGCCGGCGGGCCGCCACGGCCTCCGGCTGGTTGGTTTGCGTGCGCCGTGCCGAGACGGCCGACGCGCTGCCTCAGGCGACCTTGTCCCTGCGAGCCTCGAGCAACGCCGGTGTGTCCGCCAGCTCGAAGGCCGGGTCCAACCGCTCGGCCCGGTCGAAGATGCGGCGACGGTCCAGGCGTTCGAGGATGCGGGGCGTGGGCGGGACGAACAGCAGGCTCGTCCAGTTGCCCTGCTCGTTGCGCCGGACGCCGTGGGCCGCGTAGTCCGGCAGCCACCACTGGTCGTCCACGAGATAGCTGAAGGCGTGGTCGCCGTCGGCGATGCGGAGGTTCACCGACCACCAGCCGCACTGCGAGGCGAGCTGATAGTCGAGGCTCTCGAGGTCGGCATCCGCGAGAAGGAATCGGCCGCGTTCCTCCAGGGCGCGCTCGCGGCAGAGCGGGATGGCGCGCTCGCCCCAGTCGGTGAAGTCGGCGACGAGCGACACGCTGTCCGCGTGCGGAAGATAGATCCGAAAGGTCAATGATCCATCGGTTTCAAAGGTCACCATGGCTCGCTCCTTCGAATGCCGGGTGCTCCTCTCGGATCGCGTGCACACACGCCGCCGCGCGGCGTTCGATGCTTCTCGCGCACACCACACCTTATCTCTCTTCCTTTCGACAGATAGTTTTACGCGGCCCCGGTTTGCGTTGCCTGAACAGCGGGTGATGCGTGGCTCATTCCAGAGAATCTGCCTGCCCCCTTGGGGGGATGAGGGTCATGTCGGATCGGTCTCAGACCACTTGAGAATCAGTCTGGCCACGTCTGGTCGGCCGCTTGTCCGGGCCGTAGGCCGTCTTCCATGCCCGGATGACCTCCGGGCGGTTGTAGAACGTGCCACACTCCGGGCATTGTCCATGCTCGGGCAGCTCGCTGAGCGGGTAGTGGCAGAAGAGGCAGACGAAGCACTCGTGCGGGGCGAGCATCTGTTGGATGCGTTTGCGCTCGCGGAGATTCAGAATCAGCAGGATGATCGAGGTGATGATCTCGAGGGAGAGGACGACCCAGAAGACCCGTATCGCGGCGGCGGAGGAGCGGTAGAGCACGAGGGGAAAGAGCGCGAGCCCGTAGGTCAGCGGCGCGATGAGGGCGATGGTGCGGAGGCGCTTGAGCCGCGAGGTGGGCAGCGGGTGCGAGAGCGCGGGCTGGCTGGCGAGCACGCGGCGAACGGCTCGCTCCTGGTCGGGAGGGAGTTGGTCGTGACCGCTCACAACGGTTTCACAGGCCGATTTTCGCCCGCTTGGCTTCCCATTCGGCCTGTTCCCGCTTGTTGTCGGTGGCGATGGTGGGGGATTTGCCGCGCAGGGCCTCGATCTCCAGGCGGGTCAGGCGGACGCTGCCCATCTCGTAGTCCTCGAACGCCTCCATGGTCAGCGGCACGATCGGCCGGAGCAGCGCGTGCATCGCATCGGCGTAGATGCGGATCTCCTCCTGGGCGTGCGGGTCCATGCGGAGCGAGAGGAACCGGAGGATGTTGTGCAGGTCGCACTTCCAGTACCACTCGGTGTACACGCTCACGGGCAGGGCGATGCGGGCCAGCTCGCGGCTGACGCCCTGTTTCGTCAGGGCGTCGTAGCGCCCGTACATCTTCTCGGCGTCGTCGAGATAGCGGAGGAACTCCTCGGCGGTGCGGGCCTCATCGGGCGCGGCCGCGGCGTCGGGGATGAACCGCTCCTCTCCGCCCTGGCGGTTCGCGCTCGACTGCTTGCGGACCTCATCGATGGTGGGCTTGTAGAAGCGGTC
>DASZWV010000519.1:0-1851 GCA_035546115.1 Phycisphaerales bacterium | reverse complement strand
AGATGCCGTTGAAGTTCAGGGCGAGCGGGACGGTGACGTCGAGGTGGCCGGGGTCGTTGACGTGGAGCGTGAACGAGCCCGTCGCGCCGTTGTTTCCGGCGACGCGCAGGTAGTAGGGCGCGCCCGCCGTGGCGACCCATTGCACGTGCGAGCCCGCCGAGCAGGAATCATCGTCGCACGCGATGGGCTCACCGCCGCACGCGGCGTATACAGAGAGGGTGGTATCGAAGTTGGTCGTGCCGCCGCAGGTGCGGGCGTCGACGGGGCCGCTGGTCGCGGCGACGTAGCGGAACCACACGGCCGACGAGTCGTTGACGCCGCAGCCCGACGGCGGCGAACCCGAGGCGCGGAGGTTGCTCGAGACGGTGTCGCCCGCGCCGATGTTCTGGGCGCCGGCGCAGGTGGCGTTGGCGGGCTGGCCGCTGCGGACGGTCACGGCGAAGACGGCGTAGCCGCGCCCGCCCGTGGGAAACGTGAGCGTGCCGCCGGCGTCGAGGAAGGTGATGGAGGTGAGCGACTTGCCGACGACCTCCGGGTGCGCGGGCCACGAGCCGGTGCCGACACCGACGCCGGAGACGATCATCGGAACGCTGATCACCGCCTCCATGACGTTCAGGTTCGGGCCCGCGTTGGAGGTGCTCCAGGTCCCGATGCGCGCGGCGTCGTTGTTGTACGCGCCCTGGAAGGTGTAGAACGTGGTCGACCCCTCGACGTGGCGGAGCTTCTGCTGCACGGACAGAGGCTGATTGAGGACGATCGCCGGATCCGCGGGGTTGCCGAACCAGTCCGGGCACGCGAGGGTGATCGCCGGGAGCGATGAGCCATCCGAGAATCCCAGGACGACGTTGAACTCACCGCCGCCGTCGGAGCCGTGGAAGAGGATGCCGATCTCGGCGCTCGCGTCGATGGGCAGGCCGGGGCTGATCGTCGTGGTCTGCGGGCTGACGCCGGGGGTTCCCGACTGGTCGCAGACGTTCCACGCGGGTGCGACGCCCACGATGGTGGTTGTATCCACGCTCGCCTCGTACGGATAGATGAGGCCCGCACCCGTGCCGCAACGCGATCCGAGGTGGACGATGTCGAGGCCCTCGGGATTCGATGCGGGGCCGAGTGTGTCGAAGAAGGCGTAGGCCAGCCCGGTCGCGCCGAGCGGCTGGCCGGAGTAGGCGGCGATCGAGTGCGCGTTCGTGCCGTCGAAGATCAGGCCGCGATCGGAGATCGAGCGATAGCCGTGCGGCAGGTCGGCGTTGGCGGGCGTGCTGGCGGAGGTCGCCTCGCCGGCATGGGCCATGCCGTGGAAGTTGTAGTTGAGCGGGATCGCATGATCGACGACCTGTGCGTGTGCCCGTGGTGCGAGCGCGGCGAGGCCGAGGGCGAGGAGAACGAACGATGGCCGCGACAGTCGGAAGGGATTCATGCGTTCCTTTTTTCGGGCGTTTCCGCGGGCCGCGAGAGCGCGGCCGCGAGCCCCGGGCCCGATCGAGATCCAAAGAAAGAAGTATGGCCCCGCCACGGGGCGGGGCCATGAAGGTTCATTCAGCAGAAGCGGGAACTTCCGGAGCGGCGGCGGGGAGGACGAGCACCGGCCGGGTTCAGCAGCCTTGGAACCAGGCGTTGAGGAAGTCGAAGATGTCCTTCACGTTGATCCCTCCGACGCCGTTGAAATCCGCCCGCGGATCGCCGGCGAACCAGGAGTTCAAGAAGTCGAAAATATCCTGCACGTTGGTCGTGCCGGAGCAGTTGAAGTCGGTCGCGCAGACGGTCAGGCTCGCCGCGGCCGTGGTGACCTGCTGGCAGCAGTTGCCCACGACGCAGTCGTACGTCCCGGCGTCCGCCGATGCCACCGGCGCG
>DASZWV010000518.1:0-11351 GCA_035546115.1 Phycisphaerales bacterium | reverse complement strand
ATGATGATGCTCGCCGAAGCGTTCTGACTCGGGTAGGGCGTGCAGGCGAGGTCCATGGCGACGAGGGCGTCCATGAGCTCGGGAGTGGACACGAAGCGATCGATGCTGACAATGCGGCCTGCGCCCACCAGTTGCACGTGGGTCGTGCTCAGCAGCCGGCGGATGGGCTCATCGTGCGAGCCGACCAGGAGGAGGCGCCACTCGGAGGGGAGGTTGGCGGCCGCGAAGGCGTTGATGAGCAGGTCGCAGCCCTTGCGCTCGTCGATGACTCCGACGCACCCGACGAACTTGCCGGCCTGATCGAGGCCCAGACGCTTGCGGGCGATGGCCCGGTCGAACTGATCGGGGGCTTCGACCGGGTCGGGCATGAGTCGCCAATAGCCGGCACGCTCGGCCCCCGGGTGGCCGGCGAGGCGCTCGATGACACGCGGGTCGAGGTGATGAGCGCGATAGAGCGGCAGGTGCTTCGCGGCCTGGAAGTTCAGTGCGCGCTTGAGGCGGGCGGCGGCGGATGTCCCCTTGTCAACCAGGCCCGCCGTGAAGAACAGGGCCTCGACGGGAACGCCCCTCGGGGCGAAGCCGCGGCCGGCCAGCCGGGACATGAATCCTCCCATGATGAGCAGGTCGGCGTGGGGGATGAGCACGTGCTCGGCTCTGGATCGAACGGCGGACTGGTGGACCCGGGCAGCGCGCTCCATGGCGGCGGCGCGCCCGGCGCCGGGCTCGGGGCCCATCCAGGCGTCCACCTCCACACGAGCAGCCAGGGGCTGGATGAGCGTGGCAAACTCCGGGCTCTTGAGGGCCTCCTGCGAAAGGGCGAGTGTGACTTGCGCCCCGGCCTCGAGAGCGGCGGGGGCGATCCGCGCGACGTGGGCGAGGGAGTGGCCGCGGAACTTGGGCTCGTGGATGACGACTCGCAACGGGGGCTCCGGGGCGGCTGGGGAAGGGCCCATGCTACATCGGCGAGGGCCGATACGCTCTGGTCGCATGAAGAGCCTGCTGGACAAGATCGCATCGCGCTCGGCGGTTGTGGGCGTGATCGGGCTGGGCTACGTCGGCCTGCCGCTGGCCCGGGCGTTCGTGGATGCGGGGTTCCGGGTGATCGGGTTCGACATCGATCCGGCGAAGATCGAGTCGCTCTCGCGCGGCGAGAGCTATCTGAAGCACCTCGGGGCGTCGTTCGTAGGCGAGATGCGGGCCGAGGGGCGCTTCGAGGCCACGACGGATTTCGGGCGGCTCGAAGAGGCGGATGCGATCCTGATCTGCGTGCCGACGCCGCTGGGGGCGTCGAACGAGCCGGACCTGTCGTACGTGGAGAACACGGCGAGAGCGGTCGCCCGGACGCTCCGCCCGGGGCAGCTGGTGGTGCTCGAATCGACAACGTATCCGGGGACGACGCGCGAGGTTCTGATGCCGATCCTCGCCGCATCGGGCGTGGCGCGTGGGGGCGAGAAGAACGAGGGGTTCTTCGTCGCGTTCAGCCCGGAGCGCGAGGACCCGGGGCGCAAGGGGATCACGACGGCGCAGATTCCCAAGCTCGTGGGCGGGGTGGATGCGGCGAGCGGCGAGGTCGCCGTCAAGCTGTACGCGAGCGCGTTCGAGCGGGTGGTGCCCGTGTCGAGCGCGGAGGTTGCCGAGGCGGCGAAGATCCTCGAGAACACGTATCGCGCCGTGAACATCGCGCTGGTGAACGAGCTCAAGGTGCTCTTCGAGAAGATGGGGATCGACGTCTGGGAGGTCATAGAGGCGGCGAAGACCAAGCCCTTCGGGTTCCAGGCGTTCTATCCGGGACCGGGGCTCGGGGGGCACTGCATCCCGATCGATCCGTTCTATCTGTCGTGGAAGGCGCGCCAGATCGGGATGCCCACGCGGTTCATCGAGCTGGCGGGAGAGATCAACCACGCGATGCCGCGGCACGTGGTGGCGCGCCTGGTGGAGGCGCTGAAGGCCCGCGGGCGCGAGACCAGGGGGGCGCGGGTGCTCGTGCTGGGCCTGGCGTACAAGCCGGACATCGACGATGTTCGCGAGAGCCCGAGCTTCGAGCTCATCGAGGAGCTGCGCGACCTGGGCGCGAGCGTGGACTACAACGATCCGCACGTGGCCAGGACGCACCAGATGCGGCGATACGACCTGAAGATGGCGTCGGTGCCGCTCGGCGCGAGGACGCTCGCCGCGTACGACGCGGTCGTCGTCTCCACGGCCCACAGCGCGTACGACTGGGATCTCATCGCGAAGAACGCGAGACTGATCGTGGACACGCGGAACGCGCTTGGGGGCTGGCGCGGCGATCGGTCGCACATCGTCATGGCTTGAGCGAGCGGTACCACTCGATCGTGCGGCGGAGGCCCTCTTCGAGAGGCATCCGGGCGCGCCAACCGAGCAGGTGCGTGGCGCGCGCGGTGTCGAGGCAGCGGCGGGGCTGGCCGTCGGGCTTGCTCGCGTCCCAGGCGATCGTTCCCTCGTATCCGGCGAGGCGGGCGATGAGCTCGGCGAGCGACCTGATGGAGGTTTCTTCGCCCGAACCGAGGTTGATGGGGACGGGGCTTGGGTCGATGGCGAGCGCTCGCTCGGCGGCACGGAGCAGGCCCTCGGCGGCATCGTCGACGTACAGGAACTCGCGCGTCGGCGAGCCGGTTCCCCAGTTGACGACCCGTGGAGCGCGGGTGCTCGCGGCCTCAACGATGCGTCGCACGAGCGAGCCCGCGACGTGGGCGTTCTTCTCATCCGCGATGTTGTCGCCCGGGCCGTAGAGATTCACGGGCACGACGTACGCCGCGCGCAGGCCGTACTGGCGGTGGTACGCATCGAGCAGTTGCCACGCGGCGAGCTTGGCCACGCCGTAGGCCGCGCTCACGGCGTCCGGATACCCGCGCCAGAGGTCGTCTTCCTTGAAGGGAATCGGCGCACCGGCCGGATAGCTCGTCATGCTGCCGACCTGCACGATGGCCGCGTTCTTCGCGATGAGGCCGGCGCGGCGGAACTCCTCGGCGAGGTTCATGGCCATGGCCATGTTGTCGAAGAAGAAGCGGCCGGGCTGGTCGCGGTTGGCCTGGATGCCGCCCACCGCACCGGCGCAGTGGATGATGACCGTCGGGCCATGCGAGCCGAACGCCTCGGCGAGCAGACGACTGGCTCCCTCGCGGGTGGTCAGATCGAACTGCCTGCTCCGGACGATGCGGATGCTGGCCTCGGGCGTGCCGCGGGCCCGCAGGGCGCGAACGACGGCGGAACCGAGAAAGCCCGCCCCGCCCGTCACGATGGCGCGGTGGGTCGGCCAATCGACGTGGGGACCGGACCACGGCTGTGGAGAGATGCTGCTCAAGAACGAAGGTTAGCGTCGGTTGGCGAGACGTTGCTCGGCTTCCGAGCGATCGAGGCGGTGCACGCGCCCGTCGGCGTCGATCTCGATGAGGATCGCCTCGGACCAGGGGATGACCGTTCGGCCCTTGATGCCGCGGCCCCACGGGTCGCGCACCTCGATCTTCCAGCCGTCGGGGTAGACGTACTCGAGCCCGCCGTCGACGAGCCGGAGCGGGGGCGGCTCATCGGCGCGGCAGTGGGTCGCGCTCAGGTCGTCGCGCCCGTAGATGTGCTGGATGAAGGCCCAGCCGGCGAATGGTCGCTCGAGCACGCCCGGGATGGCGTGCGCGGCCCGCGCGGCGAGGTCGCGGGGCGTGGCGATCGAGACGGGAACTACCACGGCGCTTCTGGGCGGGTCCCGGACGAGCGCGGCGAGTTGTGCGCCGATGCCGCCGTCCATCGCGGCTCGCGCGGCGAAGTCGCGTTGCCACGAGACCATCGCCAGCGCCCCTCCGATGCTGATCGCCGCGGCGAGGAGCGCAACCAGAACGGGAGCCGCCCGGCGGGGGCCGCGGCCCAGACCCGCGCCCGAGGCGTGATCGATCAGGATCGCGAGCAGGAGCGGAAGCCCGAGCGTGAGCACGTAGAAATATCGAGAGTAGATGCCGTTGCTCGCGGTCATGGCGACCGGGAGGAGGCTGGCGATGGGAATGATCGCGCAGAAGGCCAGCAGCCAAGGGGTTCGTCGCGTCGTCCAGTGGCCGTGCCTGCGCGCCCAGCACCGCGGGAAGACGAAGAGCCATGCACCGAGGCCGACGGCCAGCAGCAGGGCGAAGAGCCAGCCGGCGGGCTGCGCGAACGCGAGGCGCAGGCCGCGGCCGGCCGCGTCGATGACCGCATCTCTCGCATGATCTCCGAAGAGCCAACGGCCGACCTCGCGCGCGAAGCCCGTGAATCGCTCGGAGGCGTTCGAACCCGTCACCAGGCTCGCCAGCGAGCCGCGGCGGCCGGCGGGAGCGGTGAGGGTGATCAGGGTCGCGTAGAGCACGCACGCGCCACCGGCAAAGATCGTCACGAAGGCCGTGCGACGCACGCGGACCCACAGCGGCTGGTTCTGGATGCAGCAGGCCAGGTACAGCGCCGGCAGGGCCGCGGCGGCGGCCGCCGGCTGCTCATGGAAACAGGCCGTGGCGAAGATCAGGAGGCCGATGACGGCGAGCCGCCCCCATGGACGGCCGTCGGGAATCTGGCGCGAGAAGTCCACCACGCGCTCGCAGGCGATCAGGAAAAGCGCGGTGCCGATCGGGATGCCGATCGCGGCGACCCACAGGACGGCCTCTTCGTGCGTCGGGCAGGCGAGGAAGATCGAGACGGGGACGATCGAGGCGGGCCGATTCAGGCCGATCCGGCGGAGCAGGCGGTACAGGCAGATGCCGACGGAGAAGTGGGCAAGGGCGGCCATGAGATGGCGGGCCCAGTCGTGCTCCCAGCAGGCCGTGTTGATCGCCCAGACGACGATGAAGTACAGCGGCCGGAAGAAGAACGGCCAGCGGACCCACGGGTGGAATGAGGCGTCGGCGTGGCCGGTCTGCGGGTTGATGAACGACTGCGACCAATCGTCGGAGTACTTGCCCAGGTGGAAGCCGTAGAAGCCGGTCGCCACGGCCCAGATGGCGACCGGGAAGAGCCAGAGAAGGAGCGTGCGCTTGTTGCGGAGGGAGGCGGGCACGGGCCAGCGTATCCTGCGATGTGATGACGATGCGAACGACGGAACTGGGAGCGGCGTTGGGGGCGGTCGAGGATGCTTGCCGCGTGTGCAGGCATGTTCAGCGGCGGCTGGATGTGCTGCGGTCGATGACCAAGGACGATGCCTCGCCGGTGACGATCGGCGACTTTGCATCGCAGGCGTTGGTCGCGCGCGGGCTGAGCAGGGCCGGGGCGATGCTGGGCGGGATGGTGGCCGAGGAATCGGCCGCGTTTCTGAAGCATCCGGACCACGCGGCCCATCTCAAGGCCTGCGTGGAAGCCCTGCGCGAGAGCGGTGCGTGGCCGGATGCGACGGCGGATGAGGTGGTCGGGATGGTGGACCTCGGGGCCGCGGATCCTGAGGTGCTTGTGTCGGAGCGTGGCGGATGGACGCTGGACCCGATCGACGGCACGAAGGGCTTTCTGCGCGGCGAGCAATACTGCGTGTGCCTGGCGAAGATTCGGGGCGGGGGCGTGGAGATCGGGGTGCTGGGGTGCCCGAACCTTCCGACGGGGCCCCTTGAGAAGGGCGATGCGCCGGGGAATGGCTCGTGCTACTGGGCTGTTCGCGGCGAGGGGGCACACATGCGGCCGCTCGCGACGAATGCCGTCGCGGATGTGCGCATCGAGCATGGCCGCGTCGATGGCCCGGCGCGACTGGCCGAGAGCGTGGAGATGTCGCACACGCGGCGGGACCTGACCGAGGAGATCATGCGGCGGGCCGGGCCGGTGGGGAATCATGTGCAGATCGACAGCCAGTGCAAGTACGCGCTGCTGGCCCGCGGCGATGCGGATGTGTACCTGCGGCTGCCCTCGAAGAAGGGGTACGTGCAGCGGGTCTGGGATCATGCGCCGGGGGTGCTCATCGCGCAGGAGGCCGGGTGCATCGTGACGGATGTGCTCGGGCGCGAGCTGGATTTCTCGCGAGGGCGCGGCCTGGAGGCCAACGTCGGCATTCTCGGCGCGCCGCCGGAGCTTCATGGGCGGCTGGTGGAGGCGGCGAAAGAGGTGCTCGATTCAGTGGCCTGAGTTCTTCGTGTGCTCGTCCGGCTTCTCATTGGCGGGCGAGGCGCCGGTGCCACCCTGCGGATCCTGGCTCAACGGCGGAAGGGGTGACGGCAGGTCGAAGATCGCCCCGACGGGGAAGTGATCCGACGGGCAGACGATCGGCGGCCCTTGCTTGAATCGCCGGTCGATCCATGCCGCGATCGGCTCGATGCCCTGCGGGGTGAGGATGTAATCAATTTTCTTACCGACGAACTGGGTCGGGTCGAAGCCGTGGTAGGTCTTCACGTCCAGGGCCTCGGGATGGACGATGCGGAACGTGTCCACGAGCGGGCCGAGGGGTGAGCGATCGTCGCCGACCTTGCCGAAGGTGAAGTACTGCGCGGCCGGCTCATTCTCGCCGGAGTTGAAGTCGCCGGTGAGGACGAAGGGCATGTTGTCGCCGCGTTCGGCGATGCGCCTGGCGATGAGCTTCGCCCCGTTGAGGCGGGCGTCGGCGGAGACGTGGTCGAGGTGGGTGTTGAAGACCCAGAAGATGCGCTGCTTGCCGTCGTTGGTGTCGCTGGCGTTCTGGAAGCGGGCCCAGGTGCAGATGCGCGTGCAGGCGGTCTTCCAGGACTTGGAGCCCGGGACATCGGGCGTTTTGGAGAGCCAGAACGTGCCGGACTTGGTCGGCTTCCACTTGTCGGTGCGGTAGAGAATCGCGGAGTATTCCCCCTTGGTCTTGCCGTCGTCGCGCCCCACGCCGATCTCGGCCAGCTTCGGGCATGCGCCGTGGATGTCGTCGAGCTGGGAGCGCAGGGCCTCCTGAAGCCCGAAGACCTCGACGTGGTCGTCGTTCAGGATCTCGAAGACCTGGTCCTTGCGGTTCGGCCAGGCATTGGCCTTGTCGTCGGCCGTGCCGTAGCGGATGTTGAACGTGACGATGCCGAGCCGGACCGGGGCGACAAACGGAGGGATGTCATCGGTCTTTGGCTGGGGTGCCGCGGCCGGAGCGGCCGGCGACTTGGCGGGAGGTGGGCTGACCGGAGGCTCGGACCTGGGAGCCGGGGATTGGCCCAGACAGGCCAGGGCGGCGGCGGCGATGATGAAGATCGGGTGTGCCATGGGATTTCCTGGGATACCGGTGAAAGTCTGGCGCGGATTCGGGCACACGGGCAACCCGAACAGCCACAATACGCAGTTGGGGGTAGTCCGAGATTCAGCATGGCCGCACATGGGCCGATGATGGTGCGTAGTACCACCCCTTTGCTTGCGTGCAACCGGGAATCGGCCGGTCGCGCGCGACTCCATGTCGGAGAAGGGAATACGTGCCGATGGGTCAAAGGAGACCCGAGATGGATAGCCCAGCAGCACCCTCGCCCAGGTCGTGCAGCAACAATGCGTCTGACAGCAAGCAAGAGAGCGGCGCGGCCCAGGAACAGGGGCGGTGCGTAAACTCGGGCGCAACCGAGAACGCACCGTGCAAGGACAAGACCCGCGGCACGGCGCGGCACCGTCAGCCGGGATTCGGCGGGACGGCGTGCGGGAGCCGCTCGACGCGTCCGACGGGCGTGCGCTAAACGCTCGAACAAGCAACAAGGCCGGCGCTGGCGCCGGATCTCACGAACACCACGAAGGAAAGGAAGGAACGTCCATGGCGTCTCGTATCGATCGGAATCAGCCCATCATCGTCTGCGGCGGCGGCGGGTTCATCGGGGGTCATCTCGTCGGCGAGATGCTCAAGGCCGGGCACAAGAACGTGATCTCGGTGGACAAGAAGCCGCTGGACGGCTGGTACCAGGTGCACCGCGAGGCGACGAACATCGGGGGCCCCAAGGGCGACCTGATGAGCATGGACAACTGCCGGCGCGTGATGAAGGGGCGCTCCGGGGCGAAGGTCTTCCAGCTCGCCGCCGACATGGGCGGCATGGGCTTCATCGAGACGCACAAGGCCGAGTGCATGCTGAGCGTGCTGATCAACACGCAGATGCTGCTGGCCGCGAAGGAGGTCGGGGTTGACCGCTTCTTCTACTCCTCGAGCGCCTGCGTGTACAACGCGGACAAGCAGCGGAACGCGGACGTGACGGCGCTGAAGGAGGAGGATGCGTACCCGGCGATGCCCGAGGACGGCTACGGCTGGGAGAAGCTCTTCAGTGAGCGGATGTGCCGGCACTTCCTCGAGGACTTCGGCGTGCAGTGCCGCGTGGCGCGGTTCCACAACGTCTACGGCCCCTTCGGCACCTGGGAGGGCGGGCGCGAGAAGGCCCCGGCGGCGATCTGCCGCAAGGTGATCGCGGCCAAGCACACGGGCAGGCCGCAGATCGAGATCTGGGGCGACGGCGAGCAGACCCGCTCGTTCATGTACATCACCGACTGCACCAAGGGCATCCGGATGTTCACGGACGCCGACAAGTGGTTCGAGCCGCTGAACCTGGGCTCGAGCGAGCTGGTGAGCATCAACCAGCTCGTGTCGATCGCCGAGGAGATCGCCGGCGTCAAGCTCGAGCGCAGCTACAAGCTCGACGCGCCCAAGGGCGTGCGCGGGCGCAACAGCGACAACACGAACATCCAGGCCAGGTTCGGCTGGGAGCCCGACACTCGCCTGCGCGACGGCATGGCCCAGACCTACGCGTGGATCGAGCAGGAGTGGCTGGCCAAGTACGGGCCGGGGTCCAAGACGGTCTCGGCGCCGGCCCGCGGCAACGGCAAGCACAAGGCGTCCAAGGGCAAGGCCAAGGCCAGCGGGAAGAAGAAGGCCAAGTCCCGGAGTCGATAGGACCGATCCTGTTCACAACGTCACCGGCGTGGAGGTGTCGAGCCCCGCGGAGCCCGAGTCATCGGTCGAACAGTCGCTCCTGCCTGCGTGTCGCGCGCCATCCTCCCGTTCGTTGTGAGCCAGGAAACCCGCCATGCCGAATCTGAAGTCGAATCTGACGAGGGCGATCAAGACAGTCGCCCGGATCGGGCAGAAGTTTGGCGTGAACGTCACGCCCAACCATTTCTACTCCGACATCCCCGACTTCAACAGGCTCGCCGCGGACGGCTATTGGCGGGAGCCGTGGAGCATGGTCGGCATCTCCGGCACGGACATCGAGCGGCAGGCCGCGTTCGCCGCGGACTGCTGCCGCGCCCACGCCGACAAGCTCGCCGATCCCGCCATCCACGATGAGGCATGCCGGCGCAACGGCGAGGGCGGGTATGGACCCGTTGAGGCGCTCTTCCTGTACGGCTTCGTCCGTTCGCGAAAGCCGCGCAGGATCGTTCAGATCGGCTGCGGCGTGTCGACGTGCGTGGTCCTTCAGGCCGTCGAGCACGAGACCGGCTACACCCCCACCGTCACCTGCGTGGAGCCCTATCCCACCGATGTGCTCCGGCGGGAGTCGCAGGCCGGGCGAATCCGGCTCATTCCCGAAATGGCCCAGAAGGTCTCGCTTGAATCTCTTGTGGCCCTCGAGTCCGGCGATCTGCTGTTCGTGGACTCAACGCACACCGTGAAGCCCGGAAGCGAGGTCCTGCGCATCGTCTTCGAGGTGCTGCCGCGCCTCAAGCCCGGCGTGTTTGTGCACTTCCACGACATCTACTTCCCCTACGACTTTTCCCCCGGCATCCTCGGCGTCGAGGTTTTCACCAATCGCGAGAGCGCCCTGCTCCAGGCGTTCCTGGCCATGAACCCCTGCTATCGCATCCTGCTCGCGCAATCCATGCTCCACCACGCGGCGCCCGACCGGCTGCGGGCCCTCATTCCCTGCTACCGCCCCGTTCCCATGAACCGCGGCCTGTACGCCGGGGAGGGGCACTTCCCCTCCGCCGTGTACCTGCAACGCACCGACGCACCGCTCCCTTCCTGAACGAAAGCCGTCCCTACCGGATCTCGACACCCTCACCGATGCCCGACCCACTCGACCAGTTTCCGAATGAGATCAAGCAGGCGCTGACGATCCGCCTCGTCGAGCAGCGCCTGCTGAGGCTGTTCTCCGAGGGGAAGCTCTTCGGCACGGTGCACACGTGCATCGGGCAGGAGTTTGTGGGCGTCTCGGTGTCGCGCTGCCTGAACGATGCGGACACCGTGTTCTCGAACCACCGCGGGCACGGGCACTTTCTGTCGTACCGCCGCAACATCCTCGGGATGCTCGGCGAGGTGATGGGCAAGTCGGTCGGCGTGTGCGGCGGGCGGGGCGGATCGCAGCACCTGCAGCAGGACGGCTTCTACTCCAACGGCATCCAGGGCGGGATCGCCCCGGTGACCGTCGGGATGGGGTTCGCCTCGAAGCTCAGGAAGACCGGCGGGGTCAGCGTCGTGTACATCGGCGACGGCACGCTGGGGCAGGGCGCGCTGTACGAATCGCTGAACATCGCGAGCAAGTGGGAACTGCCCGTTCTGTTCGTGAACGAGAACAACCTCTTCGCGCAGAGCACGAGCCAGACGCAGACGCTCGCGGGCGACATCAACGCCCGGGCCGCGGCCTTCGGCATCCGGACGTACCACTCGAGCACGTGGGACTGGCCGCAGCTCTTCGAGAGCATGCGGGCGTGCGTGGAGGAGATCCGGCGCACGGGCAAGCCCGCGTGGCACCGCGTGGACACGTTCCGGCTGATGGCGCACTCCAAGGGGGACGACAACCGCCCGGAGGAGTACGTCGCGCCGTATCGCGAGAAGGATCCGATCAACGTCATGCTCAAGGAGCACGGCGACTCGCCGCGATGGAAGGCGCTGATCGCGGAGATCGAGCGCGAGATCGAAGAGGCCGTGAAGGCCGCCGACGCCGCGCCCTGGGGCGATTGCGCCGAGGCCGCGAGCCGGAACCGCCACCGCGAGGGCGAGTACCGATGGAAGCGAAAGACGTTCGAGCGCGAGAAGGGCGTCGCCGCCGTCCGCAAGGGCCTCGAGGCGGGCCTGTCCGAGCACGACAACCTCGTGATCATCGGCGAGGACATCGAGTCGCCCTACGGCGGGGCGTTCAAGTGCACGCAGGGGCTCAGCGCCAAGTGGCCCGAGCGCGTGCGGAACACCCCGATCTCCGAGCACGCGATCAGCGGCATCGGCAACGGCCTGGCGATGCGCGGGATGATCCCCGTCGTCGAGATCATGTTCGGCGACTTCATGACGCTGTGCATGGACCAGTGGGTGAACCACGCGGCCAAGTTCCGCTTCATGTTCAACGACAAGGTGCGCGTGCCGGTGATCATCCGCACGCCCATGGGCGGAAAGCGCGGCTACGCCGCGACGCACAGCCAGAGCATCGAGAAGCACTTCCTCGGTCTGCCCGACACGCGGGTGCTCTGCCTGCACCACCGGTACTCGCCGGCGATGCTCTACA
>DASZWV010000517.1:0-5742 GCA_035546115.1 Phycisphaerales bacterium | reverse complement strand
CTCGGCTGGCGAGGGCCCGGCGCCGACGGAGGGGGGCGCGGCGGTGCGCGTGGTGCACGGGGGGCGGATGCTCGGCTGGCTCAGCGCACGCGGGGTCGATCCGGGGCGTCTGGAGGCGGAGGCGGGGCCGCTTGCCGGATGGTTGATGCTCGCGGCCCAGCAGGATCAGCTGCGCCGGGCGGCGTTCACCGACGAGCTGACTGGGGCGTTCAATCGCCGGTATTTCAATCGTTTTCTCGCCGCGGCGATGGACGCCGCGCGGGCGCGCCGGCACACGGTGACGCTGCTGGTGTTCGACATCGACAACTTCAAGTCGTACAACGACCGGTACTCGCACGCGGCGGGGGATGAGATTCTTTCGGAAACGGTGCGGCTGCTGGAGTCGGTGATCCGCCCGAGCGATCGCGTGTGCCGCGTCGGGGGGGACGAGTTCGCGGTGATCTTCCACGACCCGGAGGGGCCGCGGAATCCGGCGGCGACGCAGGCGCCGCAGACGGTGGCGCAGATCGCGGCGCGGTTCCAGAAGCAGATCTGCGAGCATCGGTTTCCGAAGCTCATGACGGAGGCCTCGGG
Organism: Phycisphaerales bacterium; assembly: GCA_035546115.1. Classification (GTDB taxonomy): domain Bacteria; phylum Planctomycetota; class Phycisphaerae; order Phycisphaerales; family UBA1924; genus UBA4658. The sequence continues at coordinate 5,169 of DASZWV010000517.1, read as the reverse complement.
GACGCTGACGATCTCGGGCGGCATGGCGACGTTTCCGTGGGACGCCAACACGCCGGAGGAGCTGCTCGCCAGGGCGGACGAGCTCGCGCTGCAGAGCAAGAAGCTCGGCAAGAACGCGATCACGTTCGGCCCGGGCGCGGAGCGCGAGTGCCGGTCGTGAGCACTATTCTTGAGCGTGGCCCGCTACGACCTCATCGCGATCGATCTTGATGGAACGCTGCTGTGCTCGCGCGGCAGGGTGAGCGACGCCAACGCGCGGGCGATCGAGCGTGCCACGGGCGCGGGCGTGCGGGTGAGCGTGTGCACCGGGCGCGGGTTCAACGAGTGCAGGCACGTGACGTCGCGCCTGGCCAGCCAGGAGCCGGTGGTGGTTGCCGGGGGTGCGATCCTGTCGCACTCGAGCACGGGGCGCACCATCCATCGCTTCCCGATGAAGTCGGCGCTGGTGCGAAGGCTGGTCGAGACGCTCACGAGCCACGGGCACGCGGCGCTGGTGCTCAAGGACCCGGCGGGCGAGGACGAGCCCGGCCTGTCCCCGGGGCACGACTACCTGATCGTGTCGCCGACCGGCGAGGGGGCGATCGACCCGATCACCCGATGGTGGTTCCGCGAGCATGGGATCAGGTTCCACATCGTGCCGTCGATCGACCTCGATGAGCACCCGGACCACACGGTGCGGGTCGGGGTGTGCGGCACGCGCGGGCGGACCCAGGCCGCGGCCGATGAGCTCAAGCGGAACTTCTCCGGCGAGGTCGTGTTCCATCACTTCGGGGCCGTGGTGCCGGGCGACGAGAAGAAGGCCCCGGACGACCAGATCGTGATCCTCGAGGCGTTCGACAGGAGCGTGAACAAGTGGGCCGCGATCCGGTGGCTTGCGGATCGGTACGGTGTCGAGCCGATGCGGATCGCGGCGATCGGAAACGACATCAACGATGTGGCGATGCTCGAGGCGGCGGGGCTGGGCGTGGCCATGGAGAACGCCATCCCGGAGGCCCGGGCCGCGGCCAAGCGGCACACACGCAGCAACGACGCCGACGGCGTGGCCCACGCGATCGAGATGATCCTTGCGGGGGAGTGGTAGGCGGATTGGATGGGAAACCCCGGCCGGTCCGATGAACATCGGGATCAGGAGGTGCTCATGATCAGGGCGACCGCCGGAGTTGTGAGTGGCTTCATCGTCGGGTTTGCGATCTCCATCGGATTGTTCATGGCCATGTGGTTCGGGCTGGGCCCGGATGCGATCCTGGAAAAGGGCCTGTTCAAGGGCAACATGATTCTGAACATCGGCGCGCCGCTGTTCACGGTCATAGGCGGGCTGGTGGGCGGATGGCTGTGCGCCCGGGTCTCTCGCTCGCGACGTGCTGTCATAGCGTGCGCCGCGGTCTTGTTCCTCGTGGGAGCCTGGGGTGCGTACGACGTACTCCAGAAACCGGAACCCGGACCTCGCGCCCCGGGGCTGACCGCCAAACAGGCGCTCGACAAAGGTCGGGAACCGACGTGGTTTGCGCTGATCAACCCACTCCTGGGCGCCGGAAGCATTCTGGTGGGCGGCATGTGCCTGTGCCGCTGTGGCTGCTCCAGGAAAACCTCCTGACGGGCTACCGTCGGGGTGTGCAGACGCTCTCCCAGATCAAGGCGCTTCTCGACGAGCGCGGCCTGCGGCCCAAGCGGTCGCTCGGACAGAACTTCCTCATCGATCACAACCTCATCCGCAAGCTCGTGGATGCGGCGGGCGTGGGCCCGGGCACGCTCGTGCTCGAGGTCGGGCCGGGCACGGGAACCTTGACCGAGGAGTTGCTCGCCCGCGGGTGCGAGGTGATCGCTTGCGAGTTGGACGATGGGCTTGCGGCACTGAATCAGGAACGAGTTCCGACTCTGCCAGGGGGCCAGCGGTTCCGACTTGTTCACGGCGATTGCCTTTCCGGCAAGCACACGCTCAACCCCGACGTCGCCGCGGCGATCGGGGGTCGGGCATTCTCGCTGGTTTCCAACCTGCCCTACGGCGCGGGAACACCGCTGCTCTCCACGCTTCTGATCGATCATCCCGAGTGCCGCACGTTCGCGGTGACGATCCAGCGAGAGGTCGCCGATCGAATCACCGCCGCGCCGGGCGGCAAGGATTTCGGGCCGCTGGCCGTCGTCGCGCAGGCCTTGTGCGAGATCCGCCGGGTCGCGATCGCGCCGCCGGAGTGCTTCTGGCCGCGCCCCGACGTGACCAGCGCGATGCTGCTTCTCGAGAGATTGCCCCAGCCCCGAACGACCGACGCGGCGGCGCTGAGCGAGTTCTGCTCGCGGATCTTCGCGCAGCGGCGCAAGCAGTTGGGATCGCTTCTGGGGAAATCCGTGGACTGGAGCCGCGTGAGCGCGGCGGCGGGATGCGAGGAGATCGCCCCCACGCTCCGGGCCGAGCAACTCTCCGTGGAACAGATCATCGCCTTGCGGAAGGCGATCGCGGGCGGTTAGCGGCTTCGGAATTTCGCCGGCCCATCGACTCGGATCCGCCGATGGGGTACCTTGTCTGGGAGCGCTCCAGGTTCGGGAACTCACATCCACCGCATGCCCGATCAGTCGTCGTCCAGCCCAAGCAGTGCAGCCCCGGGGGGCGGCGGATCGGGGTCGCTCTCGGCGATGCTCGAGCCGAAGCTCACGGAGGCGTGCGGCCATCGCATCTCCAAGATCGAGTGGTTCCACGCGGATTGGCAGGCCGGTGGGGCATCGACCGGCGCGACGACTTTCACCCAGCCGGACGGTTCCAGGGTCGATGCGATCGTGAAGCTGCCCGTGGGGCCCTCGGAGCACCGCTGGACGGCCCTGCTGGGCGGCGGAACGCTTGCCGATGGCGTACGGCGGGAGCCCGTGTGCCAGTGCACGCCCCGCGTGCTCGCCTGCGGCACGGAGGTGGGGGGGTATGACCTCGCCTGGCTGATCGTGGAGCGACTTGACGGCACCCCGCATAGCGGAAACCCCTCCGAGCACGACGTTCGAGGGCTGCTTTCGGCCGCCGCGGAGTTCTACCGAGCCGCGGCGAAGGTCCGTCCGATCGGCGAGATGGAGGCGCCCCCGCCGAAGGACTGGCACGGGTTGATCTCCAAGGGACGTGACATCATCCACAACCACGGGATCGCCGAAGAGCAGCGCTGGAACACGGCCATTCGGTCAACGCAGCGGGTTCTGGACCGGCTCATCGAACGGTGGCAGGCGCGGCCTATCAACACGTGGTGCCATGGCGATTTGCACTTCGGGAATGCCATGAGACGGCGGGGGACACCCGAGGATCATCCCTGCGTGCTGATCGACCTGGCGCTCGTTCACGCGGGCCATTGGGTCGAGGACGCGGTGTATCTGGAGCGTCTGTATTGGGCCAAGCCGGAGTTGCTGAGGGGCATCAAACCGGTTTCCGAGGTCGCCAGGCTGCAGAGGCAGGCCGGCACGCTGGGGCAAGAGGACTACGCGATGCTGGCCAACATCCGGCGGGTGCTCATGGCCGCCAGCGTCCCGGCGTTCTTGCTGCACGAAGGCCATCCGCGATACGTCCATGCGGCTCTGGAGCTTCTGGAGCGGCTTTTGCCGCTTGTGGGTAGATAAGCCACACGGAGCCACCCAATCAAAAACCAAATGACGATTCTGGCCCGAGTGCGTATACTTTCCTGACTCGGAAGGGCGTTTGGACGCTCAGAAAGGGTGGTTCAGTGGAAGCCTTTGAACGCATCAAGCAGATTTGCGCCCAGATCGAAGAAGACGTGGCCAAGGCGACGGGCGGCAACAAGGCCGCCCAGACACGGGTTCGCAAGGCCATGCAGGACATCAAGGAGGCCGCCCAGCAGGTTCGCGTGGGCATGCTGGAAGCTCGTGACAACGAGAAAAAGGAGTAAGCCGCAGGCTTTTTCCGTTCCTTGACACGGATGTTGCGGCCTTTTCGGGGCCGTGGCATCGCCTGCGTGGGATCATGACCGCCGCGACGACGTCCACAGCCACCGCTTCTTCGATGTGCCACGACGGGCCACGATGGCCCAAGGGGTTGGTTGTAGATTTGGGCGGTCTGGACCTCCGCCAGCGGGCTCTGGATCGCACGGGGATGGAGAAGTGGCTTCCGCATCGGGGCCAGATGCTGCTCCTGGACGAGGTCGTGTGGCGTTCGCCCGACTTCCGCCTCGGGGTCGGCCTCAAGCGGGTCCGCGACGATGAGTTCTGGGTGCCCGGGCACTTTCCCGGGCGGCCCATGCTGCCGGGGGTGCTGCAAGTGGAGACCGCCGCTCAACTGGCGGTGATTCTGTACAACTCCCGCCTGAAGGATCCGCTCACGGCGGCGTTTACCCGGATCGAGCACTGCTCGTTCCGCAATATGGTCGTTCCCGGGGATGACCTGTACCTGCTGTGCCAGGAGATCAAGTGGTCTCGCCGCGGGTTTACCTGCCATGTGCAGGGGGTCGCGAACCACAAGCTGACGTTCGATGCGCAGATCCAGGGATTGGCGGTGTGACCTCGCCCCGGACCCTCGACGATGCGCCGATCACCCACACGATGACTGTCCCTCCGAGCGCGGAGCCGGACTTTCTGGCGCTGCCCGACGCGGCGGCGGTGGTGCTGTTCGAGTCGGCCGATGATCGCGCCGTGCTCATCGCGACCACCGCGAGTGCCCGCGATCTGGCCAGGCGGCGGCTGTCGCCCGACCCCGCGGCGAGGACGACGCACGCGGACGTTCGGTCGCTCTGCGCCGGCGGGAGCGTCCGTGCGATCCGCATCGGCTCGTCGCTCGAGGCGGATGCGGTGTATCTGCGTCGGGCCCGCGAGCGGCTGCCGCATCTGGCGAAGGTCGTGGCGGAGCGGTGGCGGGCGTGGTTCGCGCACATCGATCCCGATGCGACCTTTCCGCAATGGACCAAGACGAACCTGATGGGTCTCGTGGGCGTGCGGTCGGCCTCGAGCGCGATCGAGGGGCAATCTCGCGGCCTGCTGCTGGGACCGATCCCCGATAAGGACGGCGCGGGCCGGTTTATCGAGGCGGTGATTGATGCGTTCGACCTGTGCCGGTATCACAATCTGCTCGTGCAGGCGCCCGCGGCCGTGGCGTGCGCGTACAAGGAGATGGGCCGGTGTGCTGCGCCGTGCGATGGAACGGAGACGATGGAGTCGTATCGGGCGAGGACGCGAGCCGTGGTGGATCTGTTC